>CAYGJN010000096.1:0-10006 GCA_964350135.1 uncultured Bacteriovoracaceae bacterium
AAGTACCCTAGGTCATCAAAAGCTCCAAGTGCACTTCTTTATATCGCTCGATCTTTCCAAGCAACAGGTCAAAAAGCTAAGGCCACTGAAACTCTAGATCAACTTTTAAAAGAATATCCAAAATCTAGTTTAGTTTCTGATGCTAAAGAGTTGAAGGCCAAGCTTTGATAAAGCTCCTACTCTTATCATCTTTATTCATACTCTCATCATGTAATTATTTTATTAAGGCCGTTGAGGGTGATAATTATTATGAAACGATTAATCCTCAAACAGGATCTGATCACGTCTCTATTGTGTTCTCCCATAATATTAATGGTGAGACTCATCCCTGTGGATGTAGACATTTTCCATTAGGTGGCCTTGCTCAGGTTCATGGACTCTATAGTGAGCTCTCTAAAACTAAGCCTCTTATTTATATAGATACAGGAGATCTTTTATTTGATGCTCCCAAAATTCCAGAAGCAACACAATTATCTAAAACTTACACTGCAAAAAAAATAGTCCAGGCCATGAATGATATTGGTCTTAAGATTTTTGTACCTGGTGACCAAGATTTTGCTATGGGAATAAAAAAACTAGCTGCCCTTTTAAAAGAAGCTCAGTTCTCTATTCTTGTTGGAAATATAAAAAAAGATCCTGGTCTTAATATTAAAAAATGGATGAAGTTTCAACTTCCAGAGAAAGAGCTTTATATTACATCTATTTTAAGCCCAACACTCTTTCAACCTGAGGTCTCACAATATTTAGAAGACCCTCATCAAAGCTTTCCTCAAGTACTGGAAGAAATGAAAGATAATGGCTTTAAAGAAAATGATTCATCAAAAGTTCTTATTGTCCTTTCTCACTCAGGAATGGATTATGATGAAAAATTTGCTAGCAAATTTCAAATGATAAATTGGGTTATTGGAGCACACACACAGAGCTTTACAAAGTTTCCTTATGAAGAGGGCAAAACAAAACTCGTACAAGTTTTAAGTCGTAATCATTATGTAGGAGAGCTTCAAATTCCTCTTGGAAAAAATGATGCCAAATATAACTACCTTATTCACGAGATCAGAGATGCATGGAAAGATAAGGTAAAGCCTAATCCATTTGATAATTTTCTTACCGAGTTTAAGACAGAGGTGAAAAGGATTCACTTGGAAGAAGAAAAACTTTTAAGCGGTGATTTTAAAGTTGCTCATGCTCCTACTGCTGACTCATGCATTCAATGCCATGAAGCTCAGGCCGACAAGTGGCGCTCTACGGCCCACTCTATTGCTTTTCAAACTCTTATTCATGCCCAAGAAGATGCAAATTCGAGCTGCATTGAATGTCATAGCCTTAAATATAAAGAGCCAAAAGGATTTACCAAATCCACTCAAATTGTTCTTTTTGATCAAAAAGAAGATCCTAAAAAGCTTCAAGAATATTGGAGTGCTTTTAAGAAAGATTTTAAAATCAACAGTGTGAGGTCTCTCTCTGATACACAAAGAGTTACTTATTCAAATAAATGGTCAAAATTAGATGAGAAATTTGGTGTGAGCCATAATTATGCCAATGTTCAATGTTTAAATTGCCACTCTCAAGCATTAGACCACCCCTTTGAGGCCAATAAAATTGAAGTCACTAAGGGGGCCCAATTTCAAAAAATGAGACTTCAATGCCTTAATTGCCATACACCAGATCAATCACCGGCCTGGTACAGCAGTGAAAATAAAAAAGATTTCACTCCCAATGACAAGCATATTGCAAAGATGATAAAGCAAGTAGCATGTCCCTCAATAAAAGAGTAAATAAATTAATTCTTGGAATAGAAACCAGTTGCGATGACACTTCGATCTGCCTTCTTGAAAAGCAAGAAAGTGGTTTTCCTACTATTCACTTTCATGAAAGGTTCTCTCAAGAAGAAATGCTTGCGACCTGGGGAGGCATTGTTCCTGAAATAGCGGCCAGAAACCATCTTGATAAAATTGTGCCGCTTTTAAAATCTGCATTTCAGCAAACTAAGTATAAACCCAAAGATATTGACCTTATTGCTGTAACAACTCTCCCCGGACTTTTAGGTCCCCTTCTTACAGGGATCAATGTTGCAAAAACTCTCTCTTTTATTTTTCAAACTCCTATTATCGGCGTTAATCATCTTTATGCACATCTTGAGGCCATTCACCTTACAGAACAAATTACATATCCATATCTAGGCCTACTTGTAAGTGGAGGTCATACTATTTTTTTTCTTGTTGAAGGTAGAAATCAGTTTAAAGTTATTGGTCGCACAATTGATGATGCTGCTGGTGAAGCATTTGATAAGGGCGGTAGATTAATGGGACTTCCCTACCCAGCAGGAAAATTTATTGATGAGCTCGCTTCAAAAACAAGCAAGAGAAGTTTTGATTTTCCTATTGGTCTAAAACATAGCAAAGACACCAAGCTTTCTTTTTCTGGTCTTAAGAACGCTATCCGCTTGCAAATGGAAAAACGACCAGATTTGCTTAAGCTTATTAAAGATAAAGATTACTCTGAAGAATGTTTTGATCTCATTGGTAGCTATCAAGATGCTATTGTTGATGCCTTAGTTCTTAAATTAAAATATGCTCTGGCCCTTTGCCATGACAAGAATATACCAATTGTCGTTGGTGGAGGAGTTGCATGTAACTCTGCCCTAAGAAATAAGATTCAAAAGTTGTATCCCAAGAATTCTTTTTTTGTAAAACCGGAGTTCTGCACTGATAATGGTGCCATGATTGCAAACTTTGGAATGATCAATAATGACCAGGCCAGTTCATACCCTGAATGCTTGCACCTAGATGCTCAAAGCCGTTTTATAAATAAAACTCTAGAAAGGGATAAAAAATGAAGTCTCCCTCTGCCAATAAAGATCTTGGACAACATTTTTTAAACTCCCCTAGTATTATAAAAAAAATCTGTAGTGATAAAAATAAAAACATAGAGGCAATCATTGAAGTTGGTCCTGGCCCTGCTGTTTTAACAAGAGAGCTTGTTACTTATAAACTCCCTTATAAAGTTGTTGAGCTTGATCAAAGATTCAAAGCAAACTTAGAAGAATTCATAGATCCAGCTCAAATAATTTTTGATGATGCTCTCAAGGTTGATATTCAATCTCTTTTTCCTGAAAAAAAGATTTGGCTCGTCTCTAATCTTCCCTACAATATTAGCGCTCCCCTTATTGTTAAATTTTTACAAATTCCAAGTATTGTCCATATGACTCTTATGATGCAAAAAGAAGTGGCCGAAAAAGTTCTTCCAAGGCCAGATGAAAAAAATACGGCCAACTCCCTTGGTTTTCTTACCCAGGCATATTTTAAAGTTTCAAAGCTTATTGATGCTCCTCCTGGCGCATTTTCGCCACCTCCTAAGGTTCACTCTCGTGTTTTAAGTTTTACTCGTCTAGAGGCTCCTCTGGTGCCAATGGAGCAGTTTACAAAGTATGAGTCTTTTCTTAGAAAGCTTTTCTCTCAAAAGAGAAAACAAATCCATAAAGTCATGGGGCAGCATTTCTCAAAAGAGCAACTCTTAGAAGCTTTCAGGGAGCTCTCTATAGAGAAGCAGCAACGAAGCGAAACTTTAAATTTACAAGATGTTATTTCTCTGTTTTATAGACTCAATTCCAAATAATCTGGGTAATTAATGATAAAAATGGCTCTCTATTTTTTGGCCCTGCTGGCCGTGTCTTTGAGATGTTATGCAAACTTTGCAGAGTCTTTTGCTGCATCAACATCAACTGCTGGCCTAGGACAAACTAATCAACTTACTGGAGATGCTGCCAATAATTATTATCACCCCTCAGTACTTGCCTGGAACCAAGACCTAGATTTTTCTCTCTCAACATTTTATATCTATCATGATTTCAAAGACATCAATAATGTACGTATTCGAAATACTCAAAACTCAAACGAAACAACTGATGGTGAAATTAATACTAATTACGAAGACCTTGCTTATGGTGCCATTCATGTCTCTCTACCTATTAAAGGGCCCAAGGGTAATAAGCTTGGACTTAGTGTCTTCACTCCACTCAATAGATTATTAGAGGCAAACTCAGGAGATCCCTTTTTAACTGAGTATGTAATGTATAAGGCCAGGTACAAAAGAACTGTTGCATACCTAAATTGGATTATTCCCTATAAAGAGAATCAAGGTCTATCATTTGGTTTTTATACAGGTATCCAGGCAAGTGCTAATGTTTATACAAGAACAAGTATTGATCAAAACTTTAATAGCTATGGTAGAGTTAAAACTAAAGCACGACCAAGCTTAGCAGGTTATTTATCTTATACTTACAAAGAGAGTGATCATATTTATTCTCTAACTTACCAACAAGAAATGGAAAGTAAGTTTGTTGCTAATACTACTGGTGCAAATGATAATCCTAATATTACATTTGATATTTCTCTTAACTCGCTTATGTATTATGATCCTCACACAATTAGAGCGTCATATAGTCTCAATAAATCATCATACTCTCTTCATGGAACAATTGAGTATCAATTCTGGGAAGCTTATAAGACTCCTGTTATTGAAATCACAAGTAATCCTGGAAGCTCTCTTTCTCCAAGTACTAATTTTGAAAATGTCCCGACCAAAGATACTATTGTTCCAAAACTTGGCCTTAGCTATAAGACAACAGACAGTATTACTTTAAGATCTGGTATATCCTATCGACCAAGTCCTTTTGATAGTAGTTTCTCAGGCCCTGGGAACTCTGTTGATACTGATTCTGCAACTCTAAGCCTTGGTTTATCGTGGCTATCTAAGCTTATGGGAGTTCCTCTAAGCTATGATATTGGCCTTCAATACATGCACCTTGTAGATAAAACCATAAGTAAAACTGCAGGGACGATGGAAAACGGTGCCGCTGGTGAAAAGATTGGCTCTCCTGGATACGATATTGGAGGGCAAATTATTAACTCTTCATTTGGTATTCAAATGGAGCTTTAATGGGAATCAAAATCATTACTAAAAATAAAAGAGCAAGTTTTGACTATCAACTACAAGAAGTTGTTGAAGCTGGTCTCGTTTTAGTGGGTACTGAAGTCAAAAGTATAAGAGAGGGTAAGGTTAAAATTAATGATGCCTACATCAGTATTGACCAAAACCAAGAGGCCTGGATTCAAAATATGCATATTGCTCATTATGAATTTGGTAATCAGTTTAATCATCTAGAAACAAGAAAACGAAAACTTCTTCTTACCCAAGCTGAAATTAAAAAGCTAAGTGATCGGATGAAGCAAGATGCATTAACTCTAATTGCCACAAAACTTTACTTTAAAAAATCTTATGTCAAAATAGAGATAGCTCTCGCAAAAGGTAAGAAACTTCATGATAAAAGAGAGAGCATAAAAGAAAAGGACATGGACCGTAAGCTTAAGCAAGGTCAATACGATTAAGGAAGAATGTATGTCAGTTATTTCATTACATAGACCAGATACCGATGTTAAATTTTCCATGGAAGAAGCAAATCAAGTTGTTCCCATTCTTCTTAATATTACAAGAAAACTTAGAAATGAAGTCAATCTTCATAAAGCACAGCTCTATACTCATAAGCATGATAATGAAAAGGCCCAGGATATTGAATCCAAGATACAAGACCTTGTTAAAAAATGGGGTGAAAAAACCACTCGCTTAGGTGCAACACCTATTGGGCTTTGGAAAGTACTTATTCCTTCTCACGGAGATAAGCCTTTTGAGTGGGAATTCCCAAACTCTAAACTTGAGCATTAAGTTCATCTTTTTAGAAGTGATCCTATCCGTACTGAATCCAAGTATAGACAATCAGACAATAAAGACCAATAAGTGAAAACCCTATGGATTTTCCCAGAGGTATCTTTTTAAAAGCATAAAAGCCAACCGCAAGAGAAGCGATATTTAAAACAATTATTTCTGGGTAAAAAGTTCTCTTGAGATCAATTTCATAAAAAAGTAGTGATCCCATAACAAAAGCAACATTAAAGATATTTGATCCTATAACATTTCCAAAAATGAGATCTACATTCTTTTTCTTAAATGCAGCAAGCAAAGATGTGATCAACTCTGGAATCGATGTGCCTAAAGCAATAAAGATTGCTGAAACCAAATACTCAGAGATACCAGAGAGTCTACAGATTTCAGTCCCTGATTTAACAAGGTACTCCCCTCCATAGTAAAGAAAACCAAACCCAACCAGCAATTTCACAAAAAGAATGATCTTGGCCTTAGCTGTGTATTCTAAATCTTCAACATCTTCAAGCTCTTCAAGAGTAAGAGGATTTCTTTTTTGTTTATTCATCCCCAAATATGTAAAAAAAAGATGACCAAGAAAGAAAGTTAAAAGAACCAGACAAGAAAGAGCATAAAGCTTATTAAACATTAAAATAATACTTAAGGTGATACTTAGGCCCACATGTATATAGGCCTGATTAATGACCTCTTTTTTGTCCACAACAATTTTATGAATGAGAACAGAAATACCTAGAACTAGCATTAAATTAGAAATATTTGATCCAACAATATTTCCAATGGCCATATCTCCCTGACCATTGATTGCTGCTAAATGTGAAACGAAAAACTCTGGCAAGGATGTTCCAAGCCCAATAAGTACTAACCCTATGACTAATGGTGGAATATTAAAAAGTTTTCCCACTTTTTCAGAAGCATCTAAAACCAGTTCTGCTCCTATCACAAGAAGAACAATGGATAGACCAAGAATCATCACCTCTAAAAGCATAAACTTCCTAAAAAAAACGTTTATATGATATCGGCTTATTTTTTTGAATTAAGAGTCAAAAGATGGCTAAACATTAGTTATTATTAAAGTTTAAATAAAATTAAGAGCTTATATACCCGAGCCTAGAACTTCGGTACAGCAAAACTTTGTCCATCCCCTTTACACCACCTTGGTAGCACAGAGACTTCATTCAAGACAACTCTATGACCCGTAACTGCTAAAAGAAATGAATCAAAAGCTTTAGGATTTTTGCATATTAAGTTCATATCATGCTCATAAATAAAGATTCCTAGATGTTCTTCAATGGCCTTACAAATTAATGCTCTGGCGTTTACACCTTGGTCAATATCTTTAAGATTTGTAATCATAGACTTAGTAATAATCTTAGATCTTAAAAGCTCAATCAAACATATATAAGTGGATGTTTCATAATAACTAAGCCCTTCCGGAAGATGCCTGCGCAGATAAGCAAATCGAGACATAAGCATAGTGGATGCGTTTCCAAAAGAATCAAAGCCTGCATTAAAAAAATGAAGTAGATGATCGTAATAGTTCTCCCAAACCCAAACATCAATAGGACGGTTCCAATATGGAAGAAAACCTTTTCGAAGTCTTCTTTTAAATGATTTTGAAAGAATATGGTTATCTGGTTTTTTCTCTAAAACATTAAAGCTTGGTCTTATTTCGCTGGCCTCTTGCCGATCTTTCTCATAAGACTTGGGATGATGTTCAAAAATTTCTTTATCTGTGTCTAACAAAACCTGCATTCTCTCTCGTACATCACGAACTTCCTCTGCAGGACAAATTTTCATGCCAGGACAATCTAGCTCACAATCATGGCATGGTGGTGTTGTCAGGGGGAAATCAACGACTAGGTCTTTAAGGTTAAAATCCGTTGCCCATTTTCTAATAGCGTCATCGCCATCTTCAGCGTCTTCATCTTTAACCTGAAGAACTGACTTTAAAAACCATCTCTCAGAGTCAGAGTAATATTCTAGGAGACAGAAAAAAAACTTATCTTTTCTTCCTCCTCCTAAACTCATTCCTGCTATATTAATTCTATCCATGACTCTATTGTCACATTGGTGGTGAAACTTTGAAATCTAAAACTTTCATACCTAAGCTTTGAACTCGGGATTTTATGTCTTGGCCTTCGCTCATTTTGTGAATAAGAAGAAAACAGCCTCCTCCTCCAGCACCACACATTTTAAGACCAAGTCCTTGAAACTCATTCAATAAATCGGCATAGATTTTATTGATTGTCTTAGGGACAATACCTGGAAAAAGCTTTGCTCTAAGTTCACCTTCTTCTTTGATAAGCTTATTGAGCTCTTCGAACTTGTTTTCTTGAATGGCCCTATGGGCCCTATGGCTAAGATCCGCGATAGAGCTTAATCCTTTTCTTATATTTTCATCTTTATCAAAAAAACCTTTGTAGACTTCCCAATTATTGATGCCGCTATTTCTTGTCACTCCTGAATAAACAAGTGTCAGAGAGTTTTCAAGATGATCTGAAAGTTTTTTTGAATAAAGCTGAATTGGATCAATTGCTCCTTCTTGAACTTTTAAAGAGAGCACACCTCCATAACAAGCTGGATAATAATCCTGATAACCAGTTGGTCCTGCATCTAATATACGGGCCTCAATATTTCGAACAATCTCTAATGCTTCATTTTGATTAAAAGGTTTTTTAAGAAAATTGCACAGTCCTCTAAAAAGAGTAATCCCCATAGTAGAAGATCCTCCAAGCCCTGCTCCTGCAGGTGAACCTGAACTTAAAGTGAGTTTAATTCCTTGTTTTATATTAAAATAATTTAAGATCTGAATAATAAAACTCATCTCTGCAAAATAATTTTTAAGATAAATATTTTCAGTAGTTAATTCTTCTAATTTAAACTGATAGGACTTCTGATAATCAAGAGACTCAATTGCAATAACTTCATCAGTGTTTTTTTCAATAATAACTTTTGCTTTGAGAGTAGTTGCCAAATTAAGAGTTGTTACATTTGGAAGAATAAGATTAATTGGCCAAAGGTCTAGAGTGCCTCCAAGTAAATCAACTCGGACTGAGCCTTCGCTAATTATCTGCATTGAGCACACCTACGTAAGGAAGCTCACGATAGCGACCAGCGTAGTCTAACCCAAAACCAATAACAAAACGGTCTTCAATCTCAAAGCCAAGATAATCAATAGGTACTGGATAAATATTGCGTGAGGGTTTATATAAAAGACTCGCCACTTTAATTGTCTTAGGCCCTCTACCTTTGAGCATCTCAAGATAATGAGTCATGGTTAGGCCAGTATCAATAATGTCTTCAACAACTAAGACATTTCGATCTCTTAGATCAAGAGCACAGTCCATATTGACTATAACCTCACCAGATGAATTTTTGCTATCTCCATAAGAGGAAAGAGAAACAAAATCAAGCTTTATAGGAAGTTCTATTTGGCGAATCAAATCTGTACAAAAAATAAAGGCTCCGTTAAGAACACAAATAACGATGAGCTCTTCACCTTTAAAATCTTTGGAAACCATCTCTCCAAGGACTGCAATTCGTGTGGCAATATCATCTTCGGAAATAAAAATCTCTGGATTCATCAACTTAAAATTACCTCAGCCCCTCTATCAGGCAATGTATTTAATGGAAGAAGTTTTTCTTCATCAACATAATCATAATGAGATCGGCATCTTGCTTCATAAGCATCAGTTTCACCTAGAAGTACTTGTTCATTACTTGTGACAATTCTTTGAGTTCGACTTGCATTGGCTCCACAAACTGTACAGATTGCATGAATCTTACAAACTGAATCGGCAATGGCCAAAAGATGAGGAATTGGACCAAAAGGAATTCCCTTATAATCTAGATCAAGGCCAGCACAAATAACTCGATACCCTCTGCGCGCTAGTTTTGAGACAACTTTAACAATATCTTCGTCAAAAAATTGAACCTCATCTACAGCAACGATACGAGTGGAATCAAAAAGCTTACTTAAAATTTCAGTTGAGTGCTTAACAGCAGTTGCATCTTTAGAATTAGTGTCATGACTTACAACTTTTTTTTCATCATAACGAATATCAATTGAAGGCTTAAAAATTTGGACTCTTTGCCGTGCAATCTGAGCACGATTGACTCTTCTAATAAGCTCAGTAGTCTTACCAGAAAACATTGGGCCACAAATAACTTCGATGGAGCCACCCAAAAAAGCAGTATAAGTCATGAACTCTCCTCAACCCTTAAGGCGGAATGCTTGAGGAATTCATTCTGGCAAAAGCTTAATATAATGACAACGGAAAGCCCGGCT
>CAYGJN010000097.1:0-9963 GCA_964350135.1 uncultured Bacteriovoracaceae bacterium
GCTGGACCCGTTAGATTTAACGTCCCGTTTTATAGGGCACTGCTTAATCTCGATCTTTTTGCGGTTTCAGGGTCTGTTTATGGTTTAACTCGGATAAGGTTACATGTACCCTTGGGTGCCTATGTTTTAACTTTTGGAGGGGCCTTAATTTGGTTAGTTATTATTTCTCAAATAATGTTTTGGCGTATTTCAAAAAAATCTTTAATATCTAATCTAAGACAAGAGTTTAATTAATGATAGAAGTTGTAGACCTTCATAAATCCTTTTCAGATCAAAAAGTTCTCAGAGGAGTAGATTTCCACCTTGGTTTTAAAGATCAATGTGTCATTAGAGGCTCTAGTGGGTCGGGAAAGTCTACACTATTGCATCTTTTAGCAGGTCTAGATAAACCTGATAGAGGGGCCATAGAAGTAAATGGTAGTAATTTAAGCAAGCTCAATGATTCAGATCTCGCTAGCTATAGAAACAATACGATAGGCCTTGTTTTTCAGTTTCATTTTCTGCTTCCCTCAATGTCTGTCTTGGATAATATATATTTACCGGCCAGAATTGGTGGACGTTTTAGTAAAGAAATTGAACTAAGGACCCATGAACTTGCAGATTACCTAGGTGTGTCACAATGCCTAAAAAAATATCCTTTTCAAATTTCAGGGGGAGAGCAACAGCGTATTAATATTATTCGTGCAGTTTCTATGGCCCCTAAATTATTATTATGCGATGAGCCCACAGGTAATTTAGACTCTGAGAATACTGAAAAAGTTATTTATCTTATTAAAAACATTGCAGCACAATTAGATATAACCCTTGTGATTATTACCCATGATCAAGAAGTAGCTCGATCCTTTCCACTTGTATACACAATGCAAGATGGCCTGCTACGCAACGCCTAAGACGCATATTCCTTTGCTTTTTAAAAGTCTTTAAACCCTAAGATATGCTTTGTAAGTTTACTAAAGTATTGATATTTTTGTTCCTCGGGTTTTTCCCGCTAATTTTACTCAAGCAATCAGAGAGACGTTGCGCGGAATGTATATTCTAAGAAGTATCCTTCTTATTCTTTTTTTTATAATCGCTTTAACTAGTGAGTCCTTTGCCGAAGGCAAGGCCCAAATTGGTAAGAGGCAAACTTATTTTAAAGTTGATCAAATTCGTATTGAAGGTGTTCAAAAAGTTGAGCCCGAGGCGATACTAGAAAAAATTGCAATTCGCCAAGGTATGAATGTTGATAATTATTTAATCCGTTCAGATATTGAACGTATTTATCAAATGAAGCATTTTGAAACTGTTGAGTTTCATCATGAAAATGAAAAAGGCAAAGACGTACTTGTCATTAAAGTTTCAGAAAAACCCATTATAAAAAAAATTGATTTCAAAGGTAACTCAGAGCTAGATCTTGATGAGCTGAAAGAGCAGATTAAAACTAAAGAATTTTCAATTCTTGATATTAATACAATTCAAAACGATGTTATTAGTTTGCAAAAATTCTACGAGGAGAAAGGTTTCTTTCTTGCCAATATTGATTATCAAATAGTCAGAAAACCTAACCAAGTTGCAGAAGTACATTTCATAATTAAAGAGTTTGATAAAGTAAAAGTTAAACGTATTACATTTCTAGGAAATGAACGATTCTCTGATGACGAACTCAGAGGAATAATGTTCACAAGAGAAGAAAATCTTCTTTCCTTTATGAGTGGTTCTGGAAATTTCAAAGAGTTTGATTTTAAAACTGATATAGAGAGAATTAAGTTCTTTTATAAAACAAAAGGTCACCTGCAGGTAATTGTAGGATCTCCAGATGTTACAGCTTCCGACGATAAAAAGTGGATTTTTATTACTGTTAATATTGTTGAGGGACCAGTTTTCACAATTAACGATATTACTTTTAATGGTGAAGTATTATTTGATGAAGCTGAGCTTCTAGATAAGCTTAGCCTTAAAAAAGGTAGTGAGTACGCTGAAGACCTCTTAAGAGAAGATATTAGAGTCCTCACTGAGTTATATCAGGATAAGGGTTATGCCTTTGCAAACGTTTTAAGAAATATTCGAATTGTTCCAGGGGAAACCAAAATTAACCTAGATTTCTCTTTTGAAAAAGGGAATATTGCTTATTTTGGAAAAATCAAAGTCAAAGGAAATACGAAAACAAGAGACAAAGTTATTCGTCGTGAACTCAAAGTTCATGAAGGAATGAAGTACTCAGGATCTCTTCTTAGAAAATCAAAAGAAAATGTTAATCGCCTTGGGTTCTTTGAACAAAACAGTGTTATTTTTAATACAGTCCCATCAGATGAAGATCCAAATATTTTAGATGTTGAAATTCAGATTAAAGAAAGAAATACCGGTCAGCTATCGCTAGGAGCTGGTTACTCGACAGCAAGTGGTGGATTTTTTCAGGGCTCTGTTGCTCAGAATAACTTTAGAGGTTTAGGGCAAAATCTAAAGCTTAGTTTTCAACAATCAAAAAATACACAGTCATTTAGTTTTAGTTTTACTGAGCCATATTTTTTAGACACAAAATGGTCTTCTGGTTTTGATATCTTTAGACAGAAAAACGAGTTAGGTGAAGATCAGATTGTTGAAAATAAAGGATTTGATTTTAGACTTGGTTACCCAATTTACGAATACACAAGAGTTTTTGGAACTTACAAACTTATTGATACTAGTGTTAGTAAAGTTAATGACTCAACATTAGATATTAATGTTGAAAACGGTGTGGCCTCAATTGTTGAAGCTGCCCTTATTAGGGATACTAGGAATAATAGATTTGAGCCAAGTAAGGGAAGTTATTTAAGCGTTAGTACAGAGTATGCTGGTGTTGGCTTTGATAAAAAATGGGTAAAGTCTGAAGTAGATCTCAGGTATTATCAGTCCATTATAGGAGAGCTGGTTATGCGTACTAGGTTCCTAGGTGGAAGGCTTTTTGTGGTTGATGGAAATCCAATTCCTCGAAATACAAAGTTTTTCTTAGGTGGACCTCGTAATATGAGAGGGTATGGATCAAGAGACATCTCTCCTAAGCAAGAGGGGCAAGATACAAGTACTTCACCTCCTGCAACAAGAGTTTATAGCGTTGGTGGTTTGTCTTCTCTTTATTCCACCTTAGAGTTTGAGCACCCTCTGGTTAAAGAAGCTGGAATGAAGTGGGTTGTTTTTATGGATGCTGGTAATGTTTATCAGGAAGCTTTTACTCAAACCCCAGGCGATGACTTTTTGCGTTATGACTATGGCTTTGGAATTCGCTGGTTCTCTCCAATAGGTGTTCTACGTTTTGAGTTTGGTTATCCGATCAACCAAAAAGAAGGTGAAGACAGTAGCCAATTCTTTTTCGATATAGGACAATTGTTCTGATTGTTTTTCTTATCTAAGTACAGGAGATTATTATGTTTAAGGTCCTTCCTTTAATCGTTGCATTATTTATTTCTGCCAATGCAATGGCCGTTACAGTTGGTGTTGTTAATATGCAGAAAGTTCTCTTCACTGTTAAAGAAGGGGTAGAGGTTAGGAAAAAACTTGAGTCTCGCTTTAATCAAAAAAAATCAGAGCTTCAAAAAGATGAAAAAAGTTTAAAGGATGAAAAAGATAAGTTTGATAAAAAACTTTCCGTTATGAGTGATTCAGCAAAAATGAAAGGGCAACAAGATCTGCAAAAAAGATTCCTTGCTCTTGAAACTAAAAGACAAAAATATCAAAAAGAAATTCGTGAATTGGAATCTAAGCTAACAGATCCTATTGTGAAAAAGATTTATAGTAGTATCGAAGCTGTTTCAAAAAAAGAAAAAGTTGATATGGCCTTTGAAGTAAGTACTACACCAGTTATTTATGCTGCTAATAAAAAAGATTTAACTAATCTTGTAATTGAGCATCATAATAAGAAAAACCCAGTTAAATAAGACCTATGATTATAGATGAACTTAAAAAGCATGACTCCTCACTGGAGTTGTGCTTTTTTAATTTAGACAAAGACCATAGTTTTGAATCAATCAAAACCTTAGACAATATTTGTGAAAATATAATTCTTTTTGCTAGTGGCCTAAATTATTTTAAAGAATTTCTTCTAAAAATAGAAAGTACCGAATTGAAAACTTGTTTACTCATCGTGAGCAAAAAAATTATTGATCATAAGCTTTATATTGAAAACGAAAATACTCTTAAACAAAAATTGGGTGGCGTTTGTCATGTTGAAGACGCCGAAGTTGCAATGAGCTTTTTAAGCAAACCATTTTATGAAAGATTGCATTGTGAAAGAAATGAGATGGTCGATGGTAGGCAAATGGGTACAGCGATAGTTCATCCAACTGCCAATATTGCACAGAATGTTTTTATCGGTGAAGGCGTGAAAATCGCTGAAGATGTAACTATCTTAAGTGGCTGTGTTATTTCATCTTTCTCTAGTATTGGTAAAGGAAGTGTCCTCTATCCAAATGTATCGATTGGTCATGATGTTATTATTGGAGAAAACTGCCGAATTCATTCTGGAACTGTTATTGGCGCTGATGGTTTTGGGTATAATCATAAAGATGGTATTCATCATAAGCTATGGCATCTAGGCTCTGTTCTTATTGAGGATGATGTCGAAATCGGAGCAAATTGTTGTGTTGATCGAGGATCTTTTAAAAATACATTCATTGGACAGGGAACTAAATTAGATAATTCAGTTCATATTGCACATAATTGTAAACTAGGAAAAGGTGTGATCGTTTGTGGTCAATGCGGTCTTGCAGGAAGTGCTGTTCTTGAAGATTACGCTGTATTGGGTGGTCAAGCTGCTATTGGACCTGGCGTGACTGTAGGTATGGCTTCTCAAGTTGGTGGTGGAGCAAGAGTAACAAAATCATTTCCAGCAAAATCAAAAGTTTCAGGATATCCAGCAAGGGCGTTGAATGAATGGCTTCGTGCAAATGCAGCTTTAAACAAGCTTAGTGAAAAAAGGAAAAGCTAATGCATTTAAATATTGATGAGATTAAAAAGTTTATTCCTCATAGAGCTCCGTTTCTGTTTATTGATAGTATCGAGAGTATTAGGCCCTCTTCACCTGTAGAGTTAGTTGAAAATAGTCTTATTGCAAAAAATGTAAAAGGTACAAAAGTAACGGCAAAGTTTCATGTAGGAAAAGGGCTTAAGATATTAGAGGGACATTTTCCAGGGAATCCAATTTTACCTGGAGTGGTTCAAGTTGAAATGATGGCACAGGCATCCTGTTTTGCAATTTATCCTCATATTAAAAATCCAGAAACTTTTAGTTTAAAAGTTGCACTGTTAAATATTAGTTCAGCGAAATTTAGAAAACCGATAACTCCCGGTATGGATTTAGTTATTAATTCATATTGCGAGAGAGTACGGGGCGGTATGATGTCTTATAAGTCGAGCATTGTATGTAATGATGAGCTTATGAGTGAGGCAAGTTACTTAGCTTCAGTAAATATTGATTAAGGAGTTTCTATGTCTGTGAGTATACATCCTACTGCTATTGTTCATGATGGTGCTGAGCTTGGCACAAACGTAGAGATTGGCCCTTTTTCTATTATTGAAGAATTTGTTAAAGTTGGAGATGGATGCAAGATTTCTTCTCATGTAAACTTGCTAGGTCATACAACAATCGGAAAAAATAATAAGCTTCATCCATATGTATCAATTGGAGCATCTCCACAAGACACGAGTTATAAAAATGAACCCACAAGAGTTGAAGTAGGTGATGATAATATTTTCAGAGAGTATGTCTCTGTCCACAGAGGAACTTTGAAACAGGATGAAGTAACACTTATCGGTAGTCGCAACCTTTTAATGTCATATGTTCATCTTGGTCATGATGTAATCATTGGGTCTGATTGCGTTATTGTAAATAGTGTTAACTTTGCAGGGCATGTAACTGTAGGAGATCGGGCCATTATAAGCGGTGGTACAAATGTTTCGCAATTTATCACAATAGGGCGTGGAGCTTATATTGGTGGTGCTACAGCCATAGATAGAGATATACCACCTTTTTGTACAGCTTATGGAAATAGAGTTCGTCTAAAAGGAATTAATATTGTTGGTCTTAGACGTCAGGGTTTTACTAAGCAAGAAATTTCAGAACTTGTAGATTTCTACAGAATAATGGAAGCCTCAGCGCTTTCTCCTAAGGCTTATGTCGACAACGAGTCTAACCTGGAAGAATTCAAAGATAATACTCTTGTTGCAGAGCTTGCTAGTTGTATTAGAGAAAGCAAAATTGGTATTGCACCATTTATTTCATAAAGGTTTTTTATGGCCATTAAAACAGCACTTATTGGTTATGGACATATTGGTAAGTGGCATGCACAAAAGGCTTATCAAATTAAAGATTGTGAGTTGTTGGCTATTGTTGAGCCATTTGAAGCTAATGCAACAAAGGCCCAAGAGGACTATCCGTCAATTAGAGTTGTTAGCAGTTTAGAGGAAATAATATCTGAGATTGATGCTGCCATTATTGCAACACCTACTTCATTTCATTTTGATCATTTAAAAGAGCTTATTGAAAATAAAAAACATATTTTTTGTGAAAAACCGATTTGTGAATCCAGTGTTCAGGCACAAGAGCTAGTTGCATTAACTAAAAGTTATAAAGGGGTAATTCAAGTTGGTCATAGTGAAAGGTTTCACAAAGCGTGGGACTTGATTGCTAAGTATGATTATCTTGATCAAAAAAACTCATTAATTTCTATTGAAAGACAAGGTGCTTTCAAAGGCCGGGCAACTGATGTTGATGTTGTTCAAGATCTTATGATTCATGATATTGACTTATTGCTCTACGCGCTTAAGCAGAAGCCAATATCCGTTGAAGCAAAAGGTTTTAAGATTAGGACAGATAAATGGGATATGGTCGAGGCACGTTTTGAACTAGAGTCAGGAGGCTCAGCTCGAATTATTTCAAGTCGAAACTTTGTTAAAGAGAAAAGAGAATTACAAATATATAATAGTGAAGGGTCACTTCAAGTTGATCTTTTTAAAAATCAGATTTCCCATGCTCCTAAAACAATGGTTAAAGATAATGCCTTTGTAGAGGTTGTAGATTATGAGAAAAGAGATCATCTCCTTGAAGAACAAAAATGTTTTTATACTTCAATTTTGAATCAATCTTCGGCTGTCGTTCCTTTTTTAGAAGGTATTGAAGTCGTTAAGATTATTGATCTAGTGTTGAAGTCCCTAGAACAAAATGAAAAAATTAATTTATGAGTTCATGTTTAATCATTGCAGGCGAGAAATCCGGAGAAGACCATACTCTCAGTTTTTTTGATGACCTAAAATCTCAAGTTCCTGATTGTCATTTTTTTGGAGTAGGAGGCGATGCCCTTGAATCTAGAGGTGTTGAGCTTATGTATCACCTCAGAGATTTTTCATCTATAGGGATTGCTGAAATCTTCAATAAAATTGGCTTTTATTTTGATGCTCTTAAAAAAATTGAAAATGAAGTTGTTAAGCGTTCTTGTAAGACGGCAATACTTGTAGATTTTCAAGATTTTAATTTAAGATTGGCCAGAAGGTTAAAGAAAAGAGGAGTGAATGTTCTTTATTATGTTGCCCCTCAAGCTTGGGCCTGGCGTCCTTGGAGAGCGGCGACTCTGGGTCGTTGCGTACATACTCTTTTTACAATTCTTCCTTTTGAAAAAGAATGGTTTCAAACAAGAGGTGTGGAGCGAGTTAAGGCAGTGGTTCATCCTCTATTGCAAGCCCATCAAAAAATTTTAGACAAGCAAGATCTTGGGCTAGCTAAAAGTCCTTTTTATGAAGATTTAAATAGGCCATTAAATATCGTCTTATTACCTGGCTCTAGAAAGCATGAGATTATTAATTTATTGCCAGAAATTATTGATGCTGCTCAGAGATTAAAAAAAGAATTTAATATTAAGTTTTCGATTGTAAAGTCTAAATCAGTAGATAAAGGGTATTATGATTTAACACCATTTAAATACGATAAAGTTTACTCTGAAGAGCAGTTAGAAGAAGCTCTTATAGAAGCGGACCTTTCAATTGCAACGAGTGGGACAGTGACTCTTGCAACGGCCTTATTTGAATTGCCTACAGTTGCAGTTTATAAGGCGTCAATTTTAACTGAAATGGTCTTTAATTTAGTCTCTGCTTATGATGGATATAAAATACTGCCAAATATTGTTCATAATAAATTGATTTTCCCTGAACTAGTGCAAGAGCAAGCTTATGGTTCCTTAATTTATCGCAAGTTGAAACGATGGATTACAAAGAGAGATTTATATGAGTCTGTTAAAAAAGATCTTGCAACCACTCGTCATAAATTATCAGGTGATGACTTTGTTGTTTCGGATTATATGGCAAAGGTAATCAAATGAAAGAATTTTTACTTTCATTTGTTTTAACTCCTCTTTCTTATATCTGGGAAAAGATTTATATTTTTAGAAGGTTTTGCTATCACTACGGATTTTTTAAAAGTGATGTTTTTAGAATGCCAATAATCTCTGTTGGTAATCTAACATTTGGTGGCACTGGCAAGACTCCTTTTACTATTTGGCTTACTCAATATATCGAGAACAAATCATTAAAGCCTATTATTTTAACTCGAGGATATAGAGGAGCATTTGAGCATAGCTATGGGGTATTAGAAGCCAAAAAATCATTTAAGTATAACCCTGTAGATTTTGGAGATGAGCCACTTTTAATTGCAAGAAGACTTAAGGCCGGGGCTGTTGTTGTAGGTAAAAAAAGAAGTGAGAATCTAAAATTTTTCTTTGATAAAATTTTACCTGATATTGGAATTTTAGATGATGGCTTTCAACATTTAAAACTTTATAGGAACTTAAATATTGTTCTTTTTGATGGGCTTCTACCATTAAGCCAGTACAAAGTTGCTCCTAAGGGCTATTTAAGAGAAGGCTTAACGGCCTTGAGAGATGCAAATGCAATTGTTGTCAGCCGTGCAGATCAGATGTCTGATCTTAATTATAAGGGACTACAAAAGATGGTTGCTCCTCATGTTAGTAAAGACATTGTTTGGGCCAGTGTTTTTTATCGGCCAACAGGGGTTTTTGACGCAAACTATAATAAAGCGATGGAGCTTTCTGATTTGAATGGGAAAAATATTATAGCCTGTGCGGCAGTTGCAAACCCGCAATCTTTTTTTACACAAATAGAAGGACTAGGTGGAAATATCGTTGAGAAACTTACCTTTCCGGACCATTATTTCTTTTCAATGGATGATATTCAAAGTTTTCTTTTGAAATCTAAAAAGCATAAAGCAATAATTCTTACTAGTGAGAAAGATATTGTTAAAATTCGTAAACTCTCAACCGAAGTTGATGTATTCTATATGGAGGTAGAAGTTGAGTTTAAGACAGGTAAACACGAGCTTGAAGCTCTAATTGAAAAAGAGATAGGCATTCGATGATTAAATACTTATTACTTATATTTTTTGTTAGTTGTGCTTGGAATAAAGAGCAGTTAAGAAAACCAGTTCGAACACAAACAGACCTTGTTGAAACTCTTACAGAAAAAGATGATAAAGAATTAGCTGATAGGTATAAAGTTCAGAGTATGCCTACAGGTCCTAAAAAACAGGTTGTAAAAAAAAGAGCAACTAAGAAAGAAAAAGAGATAACAAAGACAGACTATCCAAAAGACTACCCAAAGAAATTCAAAAACTATGATAATAGGTTCAAGGTTACATGGGATAATTACAGTGCGAATTATAGAGTCGGTGAGGAAATGGAGATTGATGTTAAATATTTTAATGTCACTGCCGGAAAAGTAATTCTAAGAACTATGCCTGGAAAGATTATTAATGGAAGAGAAACCTATCATTTTAGGGCAGATCTTAAATCAGCACCTTTTTATAAATATGTTTATTCTTTAGATGATTATATTGAAACATTTATGGACGTTGAAAAGTTTCGTCCACTTAAATATACATTAATTCAAAGAGATTCTGGTCAAGAGGTAGATGATCTTCAAGTTTTTGATCATGAAAAGTTGAAGACA
>CAYGJN010000098.1:0-9942 GCA_964350135.1 uncultured Bacteriovoracaceae bacterium
AATTGTACCAATGTTTACGTGTGGTTTTGAACGATCGAATTTTTCTTTAGCCATTCCGACTACTCCTAAATATTCAAAAATATAACAAAATCGTCTTTAAAAGACAGACCTTAACAAAATACAGATGCTCTAATTAACACTTTGATGCGTACTTTAGCAAGAGCCTTTTTTATGCATGGCCAAAAAAATTAAGCCGCATGGAGTTATTTACATCTGTAATATTTTCAACCTTCTTGATAGGGCGTCCTGCCAAATAGGAGTATGGGCAAAATCTAATTGGAGCGAAATGAAAGCCAAGTATCTTATATACCCCATTCTAGTTGTCCTTATAGTTGCCTGTGGAATGTCTAGCCAGGAGGAGCTTACTTTCCAGCAAACAAATAGTACCAGCAGTCGTTCAGGCTATTATGAGCGTAAGTACAAACGAGAGGACAGAAAAAGCATAGAACTGGCCAAGAAAAGATGTGTAGAAGCTAATAGTGGCTGTATAGATGCTGAGAAGAGATATCTTTAACAGAACTTTCTCTTGAATCACTTGAGAATAAATTTGAGGCAGCCACTACCTCTATTGAAGAAGAGATTACTAAAGCTCTTGAGATATTTGTTAATAATGATATTTGTAAAATTAGAAAAGGATATGCCTATAGATTGGCTGTAAGATACAAATGCTCATTTCTACAAAAAACTAATAATACGATTGATTTAAATTCATTAGGAAGTGGGTTTATTAAAAAACTCGATGATCTCTATAGCTCTCTTGATTACTTAGATAATAAAGGGTGGGCCAACACAAAAGGACTTAGCAGAAAAGCAGCTCTAGAGTTTGGGATTCGTTATTTAAATTATCATCATCGGTATGAACGCAGAACAACTTATAATAAAAAAGATGCTCGTGTAATTATTGATAAAATTAATGATCATTTTTTTGGTTCAAAAAACAGTCCAGTCCAATCAAAAAATTATACTGAATCTCTTGAAACTTTCAAGAATGAACTTTTAAAGAATGCTATCAATTTAAAAACTCGTGGCGCTGGTTTTGAGATCGCGACAGAGGCCTTTGGTGTATCATTGTATAAAACAGCAGAGATCAATCGCTTAATCTCTGCAAACAACCTCGCAGAATATATTGAGAAGAATATTACTCCATATACCTATGAGCTTTCGATTTTAATGGAAGAATTAAAAGAAACAGAAGACTCTTCAGAGATCGCACTAAGTAAGATTATAATCAGTAATGAAAATTTTGAGTCAAGGATTAAACTCTCTTCTTATGGCAGAGAGGTAATAGATTATATTACCCTTAAACTTTCAACAAAATCTAATCTAGTGACGAATATTAACTTTAATGAAAAGGTTGTTAACTACAGCAAGGGCGATATAATAGCTGATACTGCTGTTTTTATTAACCCCATGGACTATAGCGATGAATTCTATTCTTTAATTGTTGAACATCTTAATACTCACCAGAAACAAATCGAAAAAAAACTAGAACGTATTCATAAAAAATCAGGAAAAAAAATAACTCATTTATACATAGAGGAATCATCTAAAAAACTAGAATACAGAATAGATGAACTCATAGATACTGCAACAATTGATCTTTATATTGATAATGATAAAACGAACTCTCTAGATATATTCTCCATGCTCAACGCAGTTATTGCAGACCTTTAGATTCATACCTTGTAAAAATTACATCCTCTGTGCTCAATACTGACACTCACTGTGCTCATTTGCTTGAACCAGAACTACATTCCCCCTAAATTAGACCTAGAAAAGGAATGAATATGTTTTCAATCTACTATTATACAGAGCCACATCTTTACCTCAGGGATGTTTATGAGGAGACAAAAAAGAACGACGATTCTTTTTCTATCCGCGCTCTAGCAAGCAATCTAGGCATGAAGGGACATAGTGCTCTTTATCAAATGGTTGAAGGCAAAAGAAGCATTCCCAAAAGGTATGTCCCAAACCTTATCCAAACCTTTAAGATGACTCCTAAAGAGGGACTTTATCTTGAAGGCCTTATCGATCTTAAAAAAGCAAAGTCTTTAGATCAAAGACAGATGTATCTTGAAAGACTAAAAGAGCTCTCTCCTTTAAAGTCTGAAGAAATTTTTGAGATGGATACTTTTAAAGTTATTAGCCATCCTCTTCATACAACTCTATTAGAGCTTACTTGTCTTAGAGATTTTAAATACAATATTGATTGGATTAAAGATCGTCTCTTTTTTAAATATACTGATAAAGAAATTAGACAAGCTATTAAAAGACTTATTGAGCTTAAGCTCTTAGAAGAAAAACAGGGAACACTTACTAAAACTTCAAGACATCTAACAAGTAAAGTAGATGTTAAAGACATGGGACTTAGAAATTTTCACAAATCTTTATCTCAGATGGCCATTCAGGCTATTGATCAACAAGGCCTAATGGAACGAGAATTCAACGCCTACTCTTTTTGCATTAATAAGGAATCCTTACCGCTAGCAAAAAAAATGCTGAGAGAGTTCTCTTTTGAATTTATGAATAAGCTTGAAGCCCCAAAAGGTGAAGAGCTCTATCACTTAAACTTACAATTTTTTAAACTATCACAGGGTAATACCGACGGAGGACAAAATGAACTTAGTTAAACTTATGATTATTCTATCTTTAAGTATGAATGTATTCGCTGAGAAAATGGGCAGTGGCGGAAGTAATGGGGGAGATCTCTCTAAAATTGATGCTTTTGAAGCATTAAGCTTAGACGAGATTAAAAACTACCTTACTGTTAAGTCTCATCTGTTAAAGCGAACTGGTGAAAACTTAATTAACTATATCCCAACAGACTCAATTGAAGATGAGGAAGTTAAGGCAAGGATGAAATCCATCTACGGCAACGATAGTACCTCTCTGATGAATGCTATTAAATATGCAAACTTTGAAATCCTTACTCCAGAAGAGTTTAAGATTAAATGTGATAACCCAGACTCTAGTGATGCTTGTACAACTCCTATGGAGCCAGGTTCAACAATTTATTTTAACCTGGAGAATATCAATAGTGAGACTGTTACTTTTGCAAAGCTTTCTGGGCTTTTTATGCATGAGATCTCAAGACAGTTTATTGGAAGAACGGGAGATGAAGATCATAGACTTGCTTATTATTATACAAATGCTGTTCAAGCTAATAAACATAAGGGAAGAATTTTTAAGGACATAAAAACCACGATTGATGGTACACAGTATGTCACTGTTTATAGTTTTGAAGCAAGAGGTAGTATGTGTCTGCCTCTTGTCGGAAAAGTAGGCAATTGTAGAAGCAACAGTTATCTCTATTATTTAGAACTTAAGCCAAATGCTCTTCAAGATGCAGCTGTTAGATTCTGCAAAATTCATGGTTATAAGGACGCAATCAACCCAAGTAGTGACTTTTACGATACAGGAAGTATAGAAGGCGAAGTTCATGTTGTGGTACCAGGCAAAAAGAAATTTGAAATTCATTCATTGGCAAGTGACAGAAAGCAAGAAGGTTACGTAGAGCGTTTTTATACCCTAGAAGAAGTAACTTGTATTAACTAATCAATATAGATGCCACGTTTTTCTAGAAGCT
Source organism: uncultured Bacteriovoracaceae bacterium (assembly GCA_964350135.1). Taxonomy (GTDB): domain Bacteria; phylum Bdellovibrionota; class Bacteriovoracia; order Bacteriovoracales; family Bacteriovoracaceae; genus CAYGJN01. Next base: position 3,587 of record CAYGJN010000098.1, read on the forward strand.
CTTTTGCCATGGCATGGGAAAGAGCTTCATAATACTTAAAGGTCATTGAAAAAGTAGCACGTCCTTGAGAGCGAGATCTTAAATCTGTAGAGTATCCAAACATTTGTGCAAGAGGAGCTTCCGCTGTAATGACTTCTTTGTTTCCTCTAGGTGCCATATTTAAAATCTTTCCACGTCTTGAATTTAAATCTGCAATAATATCTCCCGTATAATCATTTGGAGTTAAAATCTCCAAATCCATAATTGGCTCCATTAATGCAAGCTTTGCTTTTCTGCAAGCTTCACTGAAAGCTTGAGAAGCAGCAATGGTATAAGAGAGCTCATGAGCAGTAAGTTCATCATATTTAGCGCCCATCAAAGTTGCTTTAATATTGATAAAAGCATAACCAGCCAAAGCACCACCAGGAGCTGTATCTAAAATACCTTTTTTAATAGCATCTTGAATCTCGTTAGGAACTTCTCGTTTTGAAACTTCAGATTCAAAAATTACACCAGCTTGGTTATCAATAGGCTCAACCTTAATTGTGGCGTTACCAAATTGAATCTTATCACCTAGCTCTTTTTGATAATCTTTAGAAACTTGTGCCGAGGATTTAATACATTCTCTATATGAAACTTGTGGCTTACCAACATTTACTCCAACCTTAAACTCTCTGGCCAAGCGATCTGTTATAATCTCAAGGTGCAACTCTCCCATGCCATAAATTAGAAGCTGCCCTGTTTCCGGATTGTTTTTAAAACTAAAAGACGGGTCTTCAATGATAAGTTGGTTTAAAACTTTTTCAAGTTTATCTTGATCAGCCGTTGTTTTTGCTTCAATCGCAGTTGATATAACTGTTTCTGGAAACTCCATCACATCAAAAATGACTTGTTTTTGCTCAAGGCATAGAGTTTCACCTGTAATCGTTTCTTTTAAACCTGCAAGTGCAACAATATCACCCGCAAATGCTTCTTTGAGTTCTGCTCTTTTATTCGCATGCATTTGAAGAATTTTTTGAACACGCTCTCGTTTTTTCTTAAGTGGGTTATAAACTGTTCCGCCGGATTTAATTGAACCTGAGTAAATACGAGTATATGTAAGAGAGCCAACAAAAGGATCAGTGGCAATTTTAAAAGCTAGAGCAGAAAATGGTTCTTCTGGATCAGGCTTTCTTCCAACTTCCTTTTCATGAGTCTTGGCATCTACTCCAAAGACCTCCCCTCTATCAAGCGGGGATGGAAGATAGAAATTAATCGCATCCAATAATAGCTGAACACCTTTATTTTTAAATGCTGAACCACAGAGAACAGGCATAATACTTTGTTCCAAAGTAGCTTTTCTTAAACTTGATCTAATTTGATCTTCACTTATCTCACTTCCCTCAAGATAGGCTTCAGCTAACTCATCATCAAAATCAGAAAGCGCTGAAATCATTTCTTCTCTATGAGATTCTGCGAGTTCTTTTAAATCATCTGAAATATTATCAGTACTAAAACTTGCTCCCAGGTCATCATCATTCCAAGCAATGGCCTTCATTGAAATAAGATCAATTACACCTTTAAACTCATCTTCTGCCCCAATTGGGATTTGAATCGGGCAAGGGATTTTGCCAAGCTTTTCTTTAATCTCTGTCACTACATTAAAAAAATCAGCACCTGTCCTATCCATCTTATTTACAAATGCAATTCTTGGAACTTTATATTTATCTGCTTGCCCATGAACGGTTTCAGACTGAGGTTCAACACCACCAACAGCACAGAAAACTCCTACGGCACCGTCTAAGACTCTTAAGGCTCGCTCGACTTCAATAGTAAAATCTACATGCCCGGGAGTATCGATAATATTAATTGTGCAATCTTTCCACTGACAGGTTGTGGCCGCAGACGTAATTGTAATTCCACGCTCTTGCTCTTGAATCATCCAGTCCATGGTTGCATTGCCATCATGAACTTCACCAATTTTATGAGACTTTCCAGTGTAGTAGAGAATTCTCTCAGTGGTAGTAGTTTTGCCCGCATCTATATGGGCCATGATTCCAATATTTCTTGTAAGCTCGAGACCTTTCACTTTTACCTCAAAAAAAAGGACTCCAAATAGGAGTCCTTACAATTTATCTTAACATTTATTTTTTGGCCTTGAAAATTACCATTTAAGGTGAGCAAATGCTTTGTTGGCTTCAGCCATTTTATAAACATCCTCACGTTTTTTAACAGCTCCACCACGATTATTAGCTGCATCGATTAACTCGTCTGCAAGTCTATCAATCATAGTCTTACCGTTTCTTCCTCTAGCATTATCACGTAACCAACGAATCGCTAGTGACTGACGTCTTTGAGGATGAACTTCAATAGGAATTTGATATGTAGCACCACCAATACGACGAGACTTAACCTCAACCGCAGGCTTAACATTACTCATTGCTTTTTTGAAAAGCTTAAGAGGTTCCTCTTGAGTTTTATTTTCGATAACCGCCATCGCACCATAAAAGATAGATTCAGCAGTAGACTTTTTTCCATCAAGCATGAAAGCATTGATAAATTTTGTAACTACTACATCATCATAACGAGGATCAGGTAATACTTCTCTTGGGGTTACTCTGTGTTTTCTAGACATATAGGCTCCTTCTTCACCCTCTCTGTGGAGGATTACTCTGCAGCTCAAAGCTGCAGATGAGTTAATTATTTTTTAGGCTTTTTAGTTCCGTACTTAGATCTTCTTTGGTTTCTACCATCAACACCAGTAGCATCAAGTGCACCTCTGATTGTATGGTAACGAACACCTGGTAAATCTTTTACCCTTCCACCACGAATTAAAACGATGGAGTGTTCTTGAAGATTATGACCTTCACCACCAATATAAGATGTTACTTCAAAACCTGAAGTAAGCTTAACTCTACAAACTTTTCTCATTGCTGAGTTCGGTTTCTTTGGAGTTGTTGTATAAACTCTAGTACAAACACCACGTCTTTGTGGGCATGCTTTTAATGCAGGAGATTTAGTTTTTATAACTTTCTTCTCTCTACCTTTTCTAACCAATTGATTAATCGTTGGCATTTTTGCTTCCTTTAAATATCAGTATCTTCCACAATATAGATCAAGCTTGCACTTTCTAACACACGACACAAGCTTGATCAACTTATTAAATCATTAAATCAACAGACTCAGTAGGAGCGAGAGCTTCCTCTTCGATTACCTCTTGAGCTATAAAATCTCTATACCTAGGCACCCCTGTTCCAGCTGGAATCAGACGACCCATGATCACATTTTCTTTTAAGCCGCGGAGCATGTCTTTCTTACCTTCAAGAGTTGCCTGGGTAAGAACCTTAGTTGTCTCCTGGAAAGATGCAGCTGAGATAAATGAGTCAGTTGTAAGAGATGCTTTGGTAATACCAAGAAGCTGAACAGAGCCAGTTGCAGGCTCGTCGCCAGCAGCAGCAATTGCTTCATTAATCTCTTTAAACTCACCTTTAGTAATAGAGTCCCCAGATACAAACGATGTATCCCCTGGATCTTTCACTTTAATCTTTTTAAGCATCTGGCTTACAATAACTTCAATATGCTTATCATCAATATTTACACCCTGAAGTCTATAAACCTCTTGGATCTCATCGATAAGATATCTAGCAAGTTCTTTTTCACCTAGAACACGAAGGATATCATGAGGGTTAGATGGACCATCCATAATTGGATCTCCAGCTCTTACATAGTCACCTTCATTTACTGTTACGTAACGCCCTTTTGGGATTGAATATGTAACAGGCTCACCTTCACCCTCTGGGCGAACTAGAATTTTTCTTGAACCACGAACTTCAGGTCCAAACTCAACAGTACCGTTGATATCTGAAATCTGAGTAGCGTTACCTGGCTTTCTAGCTTCAAAAAGTTCTGCAACTCTTGGAAGACCACCGGTAATATCTTTTGTTTTAGTTGATTCACGCTGAACTTTTGCAATCGCATCCCCAACATCAACAGTATCGCCTTCTTTAACAACGATCTGTGATCCAACAGGAAGTCTATAAGCTGCAGTTCTTTTGGTTCCAGGTACAATTACCGGATCACCTTTAGCATCAACAATCATAATTCTTGGTTGAACAGAACCGTCTTTTGATTCAGCTACCATTTTCTGAGCAATACCAGTTACATGGTCTGTTTGCTCAAGAAGAGTATTACCTGGAATAAGGTCAACAAATTGAACTTTACCAGTCACTTCACCAAGAACAGGAATTGAGAACGGGTCCCATTCCATAAGTTTTTCACCTACAGTAATTTGATCTCCTTCTTTATAGAAAAGAGTTGCACCATAGATCGCTGGATATTTTTCTTTTTCTACACCGGCTTCTGTTTTAATAACAATTGTACCGATTTTGTTAAGAATAATAGTTGAACCATCTTCTCTTATTGCAGTCTTAACATTTTCAAAATGAACAAGACCGGCAGTTCGAACTTCCGTTTTATTAACCTGAGCACCAGCAGTTGCAGTACCACCAATATGGAACGTACGCATCGTAAGCTGAGTACCCGGCTCACCAATTGACTGAGCTGCAATAACCCCTACTGCTTCACCCTGACAAACGATTTTTCCTCTTGCAAGGTCACGTCCAAAGCAAAGAGCACAAAAACCGTAACGCTCGCGACATGTAATCACTGAGCGAACTTTAATCTGGTCAATTTCTTCATCAACAATTGTTTGTATATCTTCTTGGCCGAAAAGGTGGTTTCTTTCAAAAACAACTTCTCCAGTTGGATTAAGAACTTCAACAGCTGCTACACGCCCCATAACCCTTTTTGAAATATGCTCAATAACCTCTCCACCCTCAATTCTTGAAGTTAAGACAAGGCCATCATCAGTACCACAATCAGTACCTCTAATAATTCCATCTTGAGCAACATCAACTAATCTTCTTGTTAGGTATCCAGAGTTTGCTGTTTTAAGAGCGGTATCTGCTAGACCTTTTCTTGCACCGTGAGTGGAAGAAAAGTATTGAAGACCTGTTAGACCTTCACGGAAGTTAGAAGTAATAGGAGTTTCAATAATTTCACCAGATGGCTTAGCCATTAGCCCTCTCATCCCTGCAAGCTGTCTAATCTGAACAGTAGAACCCCTTGCACCAGAATCGGCCATCATGAAAATAGAGTTAAAAGAAGGTGCTTTAGTTTTCTCACCTTTATCACTTACAAATTCTTGCTGTGATAAGTTTTCAATCATCACTTTTGAAAGTCTCTCATTCGTCTGTGCCCATACATCTACAATCTTGTTGTATCTCTCACCATTGGTAATCGATCCATCATTATATTCTTCAGTAATTTGAGCTACTTCAGCATAAGACTTATCAAGAATAGGAACTTTCTCATCAGGAATAATCATATCTTTTACATTAATAGAAATTCCCGCTTTGGTTGCATTGGCATAACCAAGTTGCATAATCGCGTCTGCTAAAAGAACTGTATCTTTTTCAGTTCCCTCTCTGTAGGCCTTATCAATAAGCTTACCAAGAGCTTTTTTATCTAAAATCTTATTAATATCATCGTAAGTAAGGCTTTTTGGTAAGATATCGTGAACAAAAGTTCTACCTACAGATGTCTCATAAATCTTTCCATCAATTCTCACTTTGATAGGAGCTTGAAGGTGAAGATTTCCAGTATGATATGCAAATTGTGCTTCAGCTTTTGAAGAAAACACTTTTCCATATCCACGAGAGTAAGGTCTTACTCTAGACATATAATACATACCAAGAACGATATCTTGAGTTGGAACAATTATTGGAGTTCCATCTTTTGGAGAAAGAATATTATTTGTCGACATTGCAAGAACACGACACTCAATTTGTGCTTCAATTGAAAGTGGAACGTGAACAGCCATCTGGTCACCGTCAAAGTCAGCGTTAAAAGCAGTACAAACTAGAGGGTGTAGACGAATTGCTTTCCCTTCAATAAGTACAGGCTCAAAACCTTGAATACCAAGTCTGTGAAGAGTTGGAGCACGGTTAAGAAGTACCGGATGTTCCTGAACTACTTCTTCTAAAATATCCCAAACCTCTTGTTTTTGCTGATCAACCATACGCTTAGCAACTTTAATAGTTGTACAGTGACCACGCTCAATAAGTTTGTTGTAAATAAAAGGTTTAAAAAGCTCAAGGGCCATAAGTTTAGGCAGACCACATTGGTGAAGTCTCAAATTTGGACCAACAACGATCACAGAACGACCAGAGTAATCCACACGTTTACCAAGTAGGTTTTGACGGAAACGACCTTGCTTACCTTTAAGCATATCTGAAAGAGATCTTAATGGACGCTTATTTGCACCAGTAAATACTTTTCCACGTCTACCATTATCAAAAAGAGCATCAACAGCTTCTTGGAGCATTCTCTTTTCGTTT
>CAYGJN010000099.1:0-9876 GCA_964350135.1 uncultured Bacteriovoracaceae bacterium
GTGGTTATGGATGATGATTAAACAGAGCAGCTCGCTCCACCTAAAACACAAAATTGTGCGCAAAAAGAATGATTCAGAAAAACATCTTTTTTAGAATCTTTCAATGTAGTTCCAAGTTCAAACTGCCTATCATAGGCAAGCAATGTACAAGAAAGAACCTTCGTTTTTTCATCACCTTTTCTTTTAACAATCATTCGAGAGTTTGAGCACATAATACTGGTGGGATCCTTACTTAGAATTTCCCAACAATTAGTTGTAATTTCTGGCACATCTTTATCAAGAATCATTTCAGGGAAAATGATAAAAATATCAGGAGAATCAAAATCAAGGTTTATTTTCCAATCATTCATAAGCTTTTGATAAAGTCTTTTTACTACTTCTAAAGGCTCGTTTACTAAAGATCTTCCTGCAATGGCGAGACTCACTCCCATTTCACTAAGTTCTGCCATGGTACTAAGAGTGGGCCCAAATGTTTTTAAACCACGTTCTCTTTCATGAATCTCTTTAGAATAATGATCCAGAGAAACTCTTAATACTAATTTTTGGGGAAACTTGATTGAAAGTTCTTTAAGTTTTTGTTTTTTGGATTGAGTAATGACTCTATAAGCATTGGTAAGAACTAAAACTCTATGACCATAGTTTAAAGAAAGTTCAATAAGATCGAGCATATTTGGATTTAAAAATGGCTCACCTCCAGTAAAGGCAATTTCTTGTGTCTCTAAATGGAGTTCTCTAATCTCATCAAGATAAGGCCTAATATCATCTGTGGTTAGGTAAACAAGGCTATCATTTTTTGGATTTGATTCAATATAACAGTTTTCACAGGAGAGGTTACAAAGAGTTCCTGTATTGAACCAAAGAGTTTTTAGCTTATTCAAACTCACCCAGGCCCTTTTCTCGCCTTTTAAAGTTATAAGTGGGTCTGTAAATTTAGTTTGAACTTGTCTCATTAAGATTCCAATCATATTCAGTATGGTCGATCTTAAGTTTCATACTTTTATATTTTTCATACTTTGTTTTGTCTGCAATAAGAAATGGCAGAACATAGGTCTGAAGGTTACCATACTTAGTAGTGAAATCTGATTTGAACCAATCAAAGATTTTAGAGAGATAAATAGTATTCGTCTCTTCATCTAAATAATTGCGAGAGCGGTCGGTAAGAAATCTCACTGTTGCTTTTTTAAGCATCTCTTCAAGATCTTTATCCGTATAGGCATTATTATCAAGGGCCGGACAACCTACTGAAGCACAATTAATAGCAAAATGGATTCTTGGCTCATTGAAAAGCTTTCTTATATAAGTATGTTCTAAAGCTGTTAGAGAGGTTTCTTTTCCAAGAAATTGAAATGTTAATTTGTCCCAGGGATTATTAACAGAGCATGGAAGAATTCCGCTTTTAATACATTTAATAGATTTCACGGGATAATAATCAAGAATAAATTTTATAGTAAAGGCATTATAGGCATTCATCATAAAGGCAAGTTGTTGATCTCTTGTAAAAGTCTTGTACTCACTAAAATTTACAGCAGAGAGAGTTGCCAGATAATTATCAAGTGATTGGCGTTTTTGTTTATGGGCCTTGTAATTATATGTTGATGCATGCTCTGAACTTGTTACATATTTTTGAAGAAGCTCAGTCCAAACTTTATGAGTATGATCAAAAGCATGGGCCCAAGAAGTAGATAAGATAGCAAATAAGATAATTTTGTTCATAAGAAGTCCCTTTCAGTAAAATTCTATCGTTAGTGCAGTCTATCCTATATTTGTGATGGCCAAAACTAGATTTATTCAAGACCGGATGTGAGAAATTTGCTATGCTTTTTTCTCAAATGGGCATTTAAGGAGTTCTCATGGCCGGCCATAGTAAATGGAAGAATATTCAGCATAGAAAAGGCTCTCAAGATAAGAAGCGGGGCAAAATTTTTACCAAGCTTAATAAAGAAATTACTGTTGCTGTAAAAGAAAGTGGCCCAGATCCTGATTCAAACCCTCGCTTACGCTTGGCACTTCAAAATGCACGTGGTCAAAATATGCCCAAAGATAATATTGAAAGGGCCATTAAAAAGGCCAGTGGAGCTGGTGGTGAATCCTATGTAAATGTGGACTTTGAAGGTTATGGACCTGGTGGAGTGGCCGTATTTGTTGAGTGTATGACTGACAATAATACTCGAACAGTTTCCAATGTTCGTTCATATTTTAATAAATTTAATGGCAGTCTAGGTAAAGATGGTTGTCTTCAATTCGTTTTTGATCGAAAGGGAGTCTTTACTCTTGATAGAGAGTCTCACGATGAAGAAGAGTTTACTCTTGAGATGATAGATGCTGGTGCAGAGGATGTAGAGTTTGATGATGATCTGATATCTATTACATCGGCTATGGAAGATTTTGGAAGTGTTCAAAAAAAGCTAGCTGAGCTTGATATTGAGCCCAAAGAGGCTGGACTTGAAAGAATTCCCATTGATATGAAAATACCTGATCCAGAACAGTTTAAGACCAATATGAAGCTGATTGATAAGTTAGAAGAAGATGATGACGTACAAAAGGTTTATCATAATATGGAACTAACCGATGAGTTAGTTGCTCTTTTAGATTAAACTTTTGTATTATTCGGGTCATAATAAATAAATGAAAATAATTGCTTATATTTTAACTCTGACCCTTTTGGCATCATGTTCAAAACTATTTAAGAGTAAATCAGAACTTCTTTTCCCTGATGATCTTTCATTTAATGAGAAATTTACTCTCACAATAAATAAGAATAAGAAAAAAACTATTATTAAAGGTGTAAGCGGCAATAGAGTTCTGGTAACTCAGCCTAATATGCATTCTTTGGATACAAAAAAAGTTAAGTCATGGCTTACTACATTTAAAGAAGTCTATCTCGCTGATGTTCCAGACGCACTTTCAATTGCAGGAAAAAAATATGATCTGGTAAGCATTAATAATCCAAAATACTCTCTTCATTTATATCTTTATCCTGTTAGCGATCAGCAAAGTTTTGTTCGTATCAGTCGTTTTGATAAGATTGAAAAAAATGAAATAACTCAAAAGGGATTAATCTCTAGATCAATTCATAATAGTTTATTTGTTAATATTAATAATTTAAGAAAAGAAAATTATGTCTTTAATCCGATTGATTTAAGCGGACAATTTATTCATGATGGCTTTATTTACCAGATGTCCTCCAAGCAAGTCCAAACACTTGTTAAAATCTTGAAAAATTTCAAGGCCAACTCTTATGCACATACAGGCAGAGTCGATGAACAAACAAAAGAAAAACTAGGACTTGGAAGAATTGGGTATTATGAATTAGAAGGAGAAGTTTATTATAAGCTTTTTACAGCTAAGTCTACTGATGGAGACCTTCTTCTTTGGATAGAAGGAGACTTGGAAGTTTTGCAAGGCCCGTTTTCTCACTGGGAAAAACTTCAGGCCCTGCAAAAAGAGATATCAACTATTTAGGTTTTTTTTCTTTTATTTAAAAAATTCTGTGTCACAAGAGCTCCAACCATATCACCTTCAACATTAACCGCAGTTCTAAATGTATCTAAAGGTCTTTCAATAACAAGAAGGATCCCAATAGCTTCAAGAGGAATTCCTGCAGCCAAGAGAACAAGTTGCATTCCTGACATGCTTGCTGATGGCATACCTGGTGCGCCGATTGAAGAGATCATAGACATCAAAAATATTGAAAATATTGCTGCATTAGAAAGATCAATTCCATAAAGATGTGCAAGAAAAATGGCCGCGATTCCTTCAAATAGTGCTGTTCCATCCATATTCATTGTAGCCCCTAAGGGAAAAACAAATCCTGATACTCCTTTTTCAACATTAAACTCTTCTTCACTTGTCTGCATAGAAACGGGAAGAGTTGCAGCACTTGAAGCGGTTGAAAGCGCAAGTAAAAGAGGTTTAGCAGCTTTTATAAAAAGATCTTTTGGTTTTACTCCACCAAAAAAATAAGCAATGAGTGGAAGTACGATAAGGCCATGGAGCATAGTTGCTCCAAAGACTAAAGCAGCAAAAGAAAAGAGCTGCTCGAATATATCTCCAGAGACTCGTAAAGAAAAATCAAAAACAATAGCAAAAACACCAATTGGGGTAAGAAGAATAATCCAGTGAAGAATTTTGTTGATAACAATATTAATATCTTTTACCAATTGATAGAGAGGACTATCAGCTGGGTGAACAATAAGTAGTGCAAGTCCTATAAGAAGTGCTGCCATTACAATCCCAAGAATATTATTTGTGACAAGTGACTCAAAGGGGTTTGTAAATGACTGTGAGAGTATATTTCTAAACATTAAAACAATAGAGTCAGATCCAGGGTCAATTAATTTTTTAGGTTTTATATAATTCGTAGAGCTCTCCATATAGGTTTGATCTGTATTAACTTTAATTGTGATATCACTATTCTCCCAAGGGTGAATGAAAAACACAGCAACAAGACCAATAGCAATAGCAATGATTGTCGTACTGATATAATAAGTAATAGTGACAAGGCCCATTTCTTTAAGCTTTGTAATTTCACCAATATTAATAAGTCCACCAATCAGAGAGAAAAATATCATAGGAGCAATCATCATCTTAAGCATTTGAATGAAAATGATTTTGATTGAAATAATTGCTTCATAAAAATTTGATGGATTTTCACCTGTTGTCCATGAACTATCCCCAAAGAGATTTGCTAATAAGTAGCCGAGCACACCACTCAGAATTACCCAAAAGGTAATATTTTTTAAGATAGTTTTTTTCATAAATTCCCCCTATAGGCATTTTACAGGGGAATGAGACTTTATGTAACAAAGTGTTTACCTTGGTTATTTTTGAAAGTTTTATTAAGTTTTTATTTCTGCCAATAGATTCAGACTTTTCTATAATTAATAGATAAACAAAATCCAGGAAGGAAACATGAAAGTATTAATCGCCTCGCTTGTCATTAGTTTGAGTATTGCAGCTACAGCTAAAGACGTTTTTATCTCAATCCCCACAGAGCATGTTGCTGAAATTAACTTTAGAGTTCGCGCTCCTATGAGTGAGGTTTTTGCAGAAAATGATCTAACTGTTTTAAAAGTATCAGAAGATACTCTTGTAACCATTTCAGATTTTATGCACCATAAGTTTAATCGTTGTGGTGGTTTTATCACTTTTGATAATCTAGAAGATGCAAAAGGGGAAGCTCGTAGTTCTCGCGCAATAAGATCAAACTTAAGCTTTGCTGATTATTCAATAAATGCTCCAGCTTACTTGGTTGATGAATATATTACCCAAGTGGATGAGTTTCAAATTCGATCTACTATTGAGCATCTTTCAAGTTACAAAAATCGTTTTTATAAAAGTGACACTGGGGTAGAAGCTGCAAATTGGATTGCAGAAAACTGGAGAAGCTTTTCTTCACATAGATCAGATGTAACTGTTGAGCTTTACGAGCATAGCGGATGGGCCCAGCCATCAGTTATTGCAACGATTCAGGGAACTTCTGACGAAGTTGTTATCATTGGTGGTCACCTTGACTCTATCGCTGGATGGTTCGGTGGTAACCATGTCGATGCTCCAGGTGCTGATGATAATGCTTCAGGGATAGCAACTATTACTGAAATTTTTAGAGTGCTAATTGAAAATGGTTATACTCCAGAAAAAACATTAAAGTTTATGGGCTATGCTGCTGAAGAAGTAGGTCTTCGCGGATCAGCTGAAATTGCAGCAGATTATGCAAGTTCAGGAATCAATGTTGTTGGAGTTATGCAACTTGATATGACGAACTTTAAAGGCTCAGAAAAACTAATTTATCTTATTGATGATTTTACTAATCAAGCTCAAAATGAATTTCTAGGTAGTTTAATTGATACTTACCTTGGAATTACTTGGGACTACTCTCGTTGTGGTTATGCATGTTCAGATCATGCCTCTTGGCATAGACAAGACTTTCCTGCATCTTTTCCATTTGAAGCAGCTTTTAATGGATCAAATAGCCAAATTCATACAGCAAGAGATAAAATTGATGTTTCAGGTGGGAATGCTGATCATGCATCAAACTTTGCAAAACTTGGACTTGCTTTTATTTTAGAACTTGATAATTAAAAAGATTTTGAATTAATAATTAAAGCCTCGTTTAACGGGGCTTTTTTTATTTAATCTAGATGGTTTAGAATAAGTTCCATAGCTTCATCACGAACAATATCTCTTTCATTTAAAATATTATGCTCTGAAGAATTTTCAAGTCTTTTCAGTGTGCAGTTCGAAGCTTTTTCACAATATTTATCTTGGGCCTTATTAACGACAATTTTATCAGCAGCTGCCTGCAGGATAAGAGTTGGAGTATCGTCACTAGCCTTTTTTCTAATTTTTCTAATGGCCTTAATATTTTCACGAAGCCATCTATAGGTTGCACTACCAAGTTGAATTTCTGGAAACTCTCTATTTAAAAGTCTATTAAACTCAAAACGTATTTTGCTTTTAGTGACTTCGTTTTTTGAGAAATCTTTTTCATAATAATCTGATCCATTTGGTACATAGGCATTGCAATCAAAAAGCACATAGCATTGAAAAACAGTTCTTGCTAAAACAACACGCTCACTATTGGGCAAAATAATTTGATACATAGGTGCCACGTGAATAACTTTTGAAAATGAGTGATTATTTTCTTGTAGATAGTCTGATGCAATCGCTGAACCCATCGAATGGCTTATAAGTGAGATTTTTTGACCTTTGGTTTGTGGCATAACAATCGTTTCAACAAATTCTTTAAAATCAGATGTATATTGACGGAATTTTTCAACATAGCCTTTTTGAGGATTATCTAAAAAGCGTTCAGAAAAGCCTTGCCCCCTGTGATCAATAATATAGATAGGAGAGTGGCCTTGTTCTGAAAGATCATAAGCAACTTCTATATACTTAACAGAAGCTTCAACACGGCCTGGAGAGATGACAATAGCTCCTTTATCTCCTGAGCCTCTTTCAAAACGAGTGTAATTTATTCTTGCACCATCAGAGCTTGCATTAAACGACTCTATTGTGAAGAGACTCCCTTGCTCATAAATAAGGCCATTGATAAGAGCTGGGCTTGTCTCAGGTAGTGACCAGGCATTCAGAGAAGCTAGTAAAAACAATAAGATAGATAGATTTCCAATATTCATAAGCTCAGGTTATCCCAATGCAAATCAATTGCAAGGATTTATTCAGTATCCTATCTAAACTCTATAGCTGAATCAGAGAATTATTACCAAGAGATGCTTTCTCACTGGCCATATGAGTTAAAAATGGTAATTTGCTGGGATTATGAAGAAAAAAACTAACAAGAATCTTAAAACTGAGAAAAACCCCTTAAAAAAACCTGCGAAAAAAACATCTTATCAGGAAAGAGAGCAGGGCTATCTCAATGTCCGAAGCACCATCTATATTGGTAATTTAAATTATAATATTACTGAAAGAGATATTTTTGGCATCTTTGGCCAATTCGGAAAAGTTCAAGAAGTTAAAATGATTAAAATTCCTAACACAGATAAGCATAGAGGAATCGCTTTTGTAGATATGTGTGATAACCGTGATGTTCCCAAAGCAATCAATGGACTTGATGGGAAAGTTATTGACGGAAGAACCGCAAAAGTGTCAAAAGCTATTGATAATAAAAAAGAGGCAAAAAAACAGAGAATGGGTATACTACCACCCAAGAAAAAAGCTTCTACTCCTAGAACAAAACCAATTAAAAGGTAGTTATGAAACTAAATTCAGTCCTTCTCTTATCTCTAGTTTTTTTTACTGGATGTGCCACTACGTATAAGAATCCTGATGCTCTTATGAGTGCTTCTAAAACTTATAAGAAAAATCTAACCCTTGATCAAAACTACCAAAAAGTTTATCGGATACTCGCTAAAATGAGTCGAAAATGTCTTCAGCAATCCTCTCTTGGCAATAAGCTTAGAACTGAGGAAAGTCTCGATACACAAAAAAGAATAGGTGAGATTAAGCTTATTAATGACAACGTCTATTGGGGAGATGATTATTTTGGTTATTACCTTGTTAAGCCTATTGCTCGTAATAAATCCGAGCTTTCAATGTATCACCAGAACCAACTCTTTGGGGCCTTTAATGATCATTCTAAGAAAATTGAATCCTGGCTTAATGGGAATAAATTATGTTTTCTACCAAGAACAAAAAAATACTAAAACTCTCTTTATTATTGCTTTTAATTGGATGCGCTACACCGGTTAAAATTAGGCCAATTTATACAAAGTACTCTTATGAGAAAAGCTTTCGTCTTGTTAGAAGCTATATTAAGAAATGTCTCCCAGGAGCTTTTATAAGGTCCAATCTTTATACTGATATAGCTCAAGCTGAGATTATTATCGATCAACTTCCTACAGCGTATATGGCCATTGTAGGTGCTACTCCAATAAGCACTGTAAGTGGAGCAAGAGTTGTTGTAGAGATTCAAATCACTGGAAATAATAAAGGTAGTTTATTAAGTTCTAAAAATGAGTTTTCACGGACCTTGGCAAACAATGCTCTTTTTGGTGGGAAGTGTGTTAAGAAATAGGAAAATTTCAAAAACGAACTTGCCCACCTCAACTTAGACTTCTGTCTTTGTTTTAGTAGGCTCGTATTCGTTGTTATACAAACTGTCTGGGTTTAATTATTCTGAAGAGTTTTACCATTTAATTTATAAATAGTTTTATAATCATGAGGAATATGAAGAGTTAAAGAGCAATCAAGCTCAATATCTGATTTTTTGTATTTAGCATAAACATAAACATTTTGAGATACTTTCTCTTGTTCAACGTCCAGTTTATTATTAAAAGGAGTCAAGATATTAGAAAAGGTAGATTGTTTAAATTTAATACTTGATCCAAATGCTGCCTCAAATGACTCTACATCTGCTGTTTTGATCCATTGAGGTTCATCCAGAAAACCTAATTCATAGCCTAATGCTTACATTTAAAATAAGGCTAACTTGAAGGATTGTATGTATGAATACATGAGGGGGCTTGGTTCCATTTTAAATGCAATGATTGTGGCTTATCTGAACAATGGCGCACCCGAGAGGATTCGAACCTCTGACCTGTCGCTTAGAAGGCGAATGCTCTATCCAGCTGAGCTACGGGTGCGTATGATTTCAAGTGCTTAGAGGCTTAAGGTAAGTTCCCTGTCTCTCCGTGTCACTTATTTGTGATTCCACAAGGTTTGCTGACTACGACAAGGAACTTGAAAAGCCTTGAGACTGTACCGGCTGGCCAAGTTATCTGTCAACAAAATTGGCGTAACCTCTTCAAATTAAATAGAATGAACACATGCAATTTACACCAAAAAATCCAAAGACTAAAGAGCATATAGTTTTACAGATAGAAACGAACAAACCGTCTTTATACGTAAGTTCTAAGACCTCTACTGTTATTCCTTATGAAAAACTTTCTGAGTATATAGAGGGAGAATTAGATATTGTTAATTTAGGACTTATGACACCTGAAATGAGCTTTGAGGATGATCATTTTATTTGTTCAGGTTCTGTTAATTGGAAAGATGCTAAAAGTTTCTGCGAGCAAAATGGCAGACAGATAATGACTTATCCTACAGAGGAACTTGCATGTATTTTAGCAGGAGTTGCAACTTCTTGTACTGGTGAGCGAAGTTTTGGATTTGGTACATTAAGAGATCAAATTGTTGAGCTTAGTTATATAAACCATGAAGGTGTTGAACAGACTTTAAAAGCATCTAATAATCTTTCTGATCACAAATTGTTTAAAAATAAAGAGGCAAAAAAAATCTTAAAAAAATATCAAGAGAGCTATACTCCCTACCATGGCTTTAAAAATGCTCCGTTTCCAAGACTGGAGGGAGAGCGCGCGCTCTGAGTTGGTACGGAGGGGGAGCTGGGCGTTG
>CAYGJN010000100.1:0-9785 GCA_964350135.1 uncultured Bacteriovoracaceae bacterium
TCATATTTTATATGTTTCAGAAGATGATGAAATCCCTGATGTAGAGGGCCTTATTAGTGATGTGAGAGAGTCTCTTTCAATGTTTGTGGGATTGACTGTTCAACAAGTTAACCTGCCGCTCTTGCTGCACAAAACAAGTTCAACCTTGATTCGTCATAAAATTTATCTTCCTCGTGAATGGTTTATTGTTTTTAGAGCATTAGTTACATTGGATGGAGTAGGGAAAAGCTTGGATATGGATGTCGATATCTATGCATTAATTGAAGAAAATATGACTGATGTTGTAAAAGATGTATTTTCAAAGGAAAGCCTTCTTGAAGAAGGTATTATGGCAGGAAGAGATATTCTAAGCTCAATGAGAACCGTTCCAAGACATTTACGATGGTTTCTAAGAGAGCTTTCAAAAAATAATTACGCCTTTCAAATAATTCACTCAGGTCACGAAAAACCAATTAATGATCTTAAAAACTCTATTATCTTTTTTGGGCATAGCTTGCTTGCTGGCGTCTTCTTGCTAAGTGGTGTTCTCGTTCTCAACAGAGTTGATTCTGGGTTATTTTACAATATTCCTCAGCTCTCATGGATTTTTTGGTCTATTGGATTCTTTATTCTTCTTTGGGGAATGAGACAGCTTAAAAAAAATTAAATACTTTCAAGTCCTGAAATAAAAAATGATTTAGAAAAATCATGAAATTCTTGCAAGGGGTTTGGTCCCCATAGATACATTAGAAAATCTTTTACTGTAAACTCATACTCATTACCATCAAAAATAATCGTAATATTACTCTTATCAATATTTTTTATAATAATTCTTTCTTGAGTATAGTCTTTAACAAAATCTGAAAAAATTTGAAGATTGCCTATTTTCATAAGAGCAAGGTAGGAGATTTCATACTCTTTAAAATAAGCCTTTTCTGATTCAGGAAGCCAGAAGACCTCATGGGCAAGCTGTTTGTAGATATTGTTAAAATCTAAGCTCTGATCCCATACCAACTCAAAGATAACCCCAGGGAGATCTTGTCCTTTGCTCTGAAAATAATAAGCATTAATCTTATCTTTTTTTAAAAGAAAAAGGTCAGAAGATGTAATTTGCTCTATTAAACTCCAATCAATTGGTGAGCGTTCAAATGAAAAGTATCTTTTCTTGTGCTCATTATAAAGGCCTTGAACTTGTAGTTTCTCATCATCGGAAAGATCTTTATATTTAGTCTTAATAAACAGAGAAGAAGTTTCTTGGACTTGCTGCTTACTATGGATAATCCCTCCAGCTAATGAAAAACCAAATTTTTTATAAAGATTGACTAAGTCGCTCCATAAAATAAATAAGGTTGTGTCTTTTTCGTACTGGTTTATGACATGTCCTAAAAGAGAGCGAAGAACGCCTTGTCCTTGGAAATCTTTATGGGTAACAATTCCCCCAAGAAGAGTACAAGTATAGTTTTTAGACATTTCAAACTTCTTTTCTAAAGCGCCTACATGTCCAATTAGTTTTCCATCTTTTAATGCTATATAAAGATGATCTTGATTACCTTGTAATAACGAAAAAAAATCAACTTTAAATGATTGGGAAGAGTCGTAGTCCAGCTCGCTTTCAATGAGAGAGATAGTTTCGTCATAAAGATCAGGTCTTTTTCCAAGAGTAGTGATTTCCATATTCATTATTATAGGCAATTTTTTCCTCAACTTTAAGAAATAAACATAGTTTCAAGATAAACATTAAAGAGTCCGAAATGGTAGATGAAGGAACTCTCTATACGCGGGAGATTCCCTAGGGATAAGGACTATCTCTAGGTCCATGTTATCAAGGAGGATTACTATGGGACTTCGGATAAACACGAATGTCGCGTCAATCAATGCGCAAAGGAACTTGCGATTGACTAAACTGGCATTAGATAGAAGTTTAGAAAAACTTTCATCTGGTACCAGAATCAATCGAGCAGGTGACGATGCAGCGGGATTGGCAATTTCAGAAAACCTTAAGGCCCAAATTAGAGGTCTGAAACAGTCAAAAAGAAATGCTCAGGATGGTGTCTCTTTGGTTCAGATTGCAGAAGGTGCCCTTGCGGAAGTATCAAACATCCTTATTCGTCTTCGAGAGCTAGCGGTACAAGCAGCATCAGACACTATCGGGCCAACGGAAAGAAAATTTCTTAACGTTGAATTCGAACAGTTAACGTCTGAAATTGATCGTATTGCAACTTCGACGGAGTTTAACCGAGTACCACTACTTAATGGTACAGGTGCAGTTTTCGACATCCAGATTGGAACAAGAAATGATCCTATCGCTGATAGATTAACTTTCGACGCATCTAGCGCGGACGTTAATGTTGCAGCATTAGGTCTGAACCTTGCTTCGGTTGCGGATAAGATTTCAGCGCAAAACTCGCTGTCTGCTATCGACCAGGCGATTATTTCTGTGTCCGGTATTAGAGCTGACTTTGGTGCTCTTCAGAACAGGCTACAGTCGACCACCAATAATATTGATGTGTCTATTGAAAACCTAAGTTCTGCAAACTCTAGGGTTCGGGATACTGACGTTGCTAGTGAAACGGCAGAACTGACACGAAATAATATACTTGTTCAAGCTGGAACATCTGTGCTCGCACAGGCGAATCAGTCTACGACAAGTGCACTTACTCTTATTAACTCTGCTTCTCAAATTTAAGAAGTACTTAGTTAATAAACAGTAGGGGCACAGACTTAAACTAACCTGCGACCATTTGCGAGCAATTGCAGATGTTATGCGTAGATAGCTCAGTCTGTGGATTTAGGGCAATTAGAATTTTAGGTGTTTAGAATATTAATTTTTTTGTTAAACAGGAAGTTTGACGTGCATAACGACAGGACGTTGTTAGACAAGGAGTCTAACTATGGGTCTTAGAATAAATACGAACGTTCCGTCTCTTTCGGCGCAACGATCGTTAAGTCAAACAAACAACAGATTAGATAGTAACCTGAGAAAGTTGGCCTCAGGAAAGAGAATTACACGGGCCGGGGATGATGCTGCCGGACTAGCGATAAGTGAAAAACTTCGTGCTGGGATTAGAAGTTTAAGACAAGCAAAGCGTAACGCTAACGATGGAATTTCACTTGTTCAAACAGCTGAAGGTGCTCTAGGAGAAATATCAAACATGATAATTCGTCTAAGAGAACTGGCCGTGCAAGCTTCTTCTGATACTGTAGGTGTTACTGAAAGAAGTTTTAGTGATATCGAGTTTCAGAAGCTGAAAGAAGAAATTGATCGAATTGCAAATTCTACGGATTTCAATGGGATCAAGCTTCTAAATGGTTCGGGCGGAGCTTTAGAGTTCCAAATTGGTATAGGTAATGATCCTATTCTTGATAGGATTACTTATGATACCACTGCCTCCGATGCTTCACTTTTGGGTCTTGGACTAGGGACTCAATCGGTAGCGACGAAGGAAGGAGCTCAAGGAAGTCTGAAGGCTTTGGATGACTCTCTTGTACGTGTCAACGGTGTTAGAGCGAATTTAGGTGCGATACAAAACAGACTAACTTCGACGGTGAATAACCTTGGAGTGAGTGATGAAAACCTATCGGCCGCTAATTCGCGAATTAGGGATGTAGATGTTGCAAGTGAAACAGCAGACCTCACGAAGAATACAATTCTTCAAAAAGCTGGGACAGCAGTGCTTTCACAAGCAAACACCATTCCGCAAATTGCTTTAAGCCTTATTTCGTAGACTAGTTAAACATAACTGCGCACCCTTGCTCTGAATGGAGCAAGGGTATATTCTATTAACATGTCAGAAGAAGAAAATGCAGGAGATTCAGCTGATCACAAGCTTGATCTAAAACCTAAAAAAACCATATTTATTTTTGGGATCTCATCTTTTTTGGGATCAAATATAGCAGAGTTTTTGAAAAAAGACTTTAGAGTTATTGGTACCTATAATGACAACCCAGTAAAGATCCCTGGTGTTCTTACTTTTGCTCTTGATATCTCAAATAGAGATGCTATTCAGTTAGTTCTCTATACTTTTAAACCTGATATAACTCTTTATTGTATAGGATTAACATCGTTACAAAACTGCAATGACCATGAAAAATTAGCAGATGCCCTTAATACAACGGGGTTATTTAATGTTGCTAGTTATACAGAAAGATATAAATCAAGATTAGTGTATTTTTCTTCAGGTCATGTTTTCTCAGGAGAAAAAGTAACTTTTCTTGAAGATGATACTCCTCTTGCAAATACGACTTATGGAAAAACTCAAGGTTCAGCAGAGTTTTTTATTCAAAAGACATGCTTAAATTATTTAATATTTAGGTGCTGTAAGTTTTATGGAAGAAGCATTTTGCCGGGACAGAGTACTTGGTTTGAACATGTTCAAAAATCATTACATGAAGGTGATAGCGTACATGCAGATAATAATATTCGTTATGGTTTTCTAGATGTGATTTATATAGCGATGATTCTTAAAATTTGCATAGAACAAGATGTTACTAATAGATTATTTCAAATTTGTTCTAGTGATATTATGTCTCATTATGAACTAGCAAGAACTTATGCAGAGGTTTTTGCAGATAAAAAAGACAATATCAGTAAGGCCACTTGGAACTTTCCAGAGTTAAGCTCAAATATTATTCAATCAAGCGCCTCCGATGGTCTAGAGTATCAGCTTGATGTTGAAAATGTTGAAAGCTATCTAAATATTGAAATGCCCGCAATAAAAGAAAGTATGCAGTTGACTCATTTTCGAATGGGTGGAGATACCAATAAGAAATTTTCTTTGAAGAAGGGATCCGAGATTACTTTTATCTAGCGTGCGGAGTATTTAATAAACTCTGTAGTGTAATGTCTTACAAGTGCATCTAGATCCACAATATCACCTTTAAAGCGCCAAGTGATTTTATTAAAAGGACCAACACTTGCACGAATTTCATGTGCCATATTTTCAGCAGGAGTTTCTTTATTAAGTCTTGCTGAATAAAGACCGCCTGTATTTGATAAAAAACCAACCGTGATAACATCAAATGATCTTCTCGCAAAAACGAGTTTTAAAGAATTTCTAAAAAGCATAAAATCATTAACTGTATTAGAAATTTTGAAAATTTTAATTTGATTACCTTGACCGTTTGAGCCTCGGTGCTGATTAAAGCGAGTTATATAAACTTCAACAAGGTCACGAATTTTATTCATAACTTCCAATGAAGACTCTTCAAGAATTCTCTCGATGTCTAAATGATCGTCGAAATGAACAACGCCAGACTCTTCCATATTCAGCTCATCAAGCGCAAGCTTTTCGATCCATTCAGTTCTAAGTTGTTCAGGCAGGATAACTTCATTCATAACAATAATGATCTGACTTTGGTACTAAAGTGTCAATTCTTGATGATTATAGAGACTTTTAAGAAGGATTTAAAAATGGGCCAAAAAACGCCAAGCTGAAACCTATTTCGCGCCCCTTTCCGTACAAGGGGGCGCTATTAATAATCACTTTAGGCTTCCCACTTATCAAGCTCCAATCGGGACTTGGCGGGCCTGCTCACTGTGACCAGGGACAGCTCCCAAAATAAACGTTGTAGGGCGAAACAGTTTGTTACCTGACAACTTTTTGGGCCCACACCCAATTATACTAGCTCCTGGGTTTTTGGAAGAGTTTTTCTTTTGAATATCATTATATGTCTATGATTTTAGATACTTATAGCTGTCAAGAAGGGAAATCATGGATTTTAGCAGTTTTACAGCCTTGTGAGTCATGATATAATGGAAGATATTACTCGGCTATTAAAGCTTTCGGGCCAAGTTACCGAAATAGTAACACGAAGCCTTATTAGGGAGGTTCTTTTGAAAAAGCTATTAGCCTATCTTAAAGATGAGAGCGGGCAAACTTCTACTGAATACATTCTACTTGTAGCAGTGGTCGCGCTAATTGTGTTTAAGTTTAAAGGTGTTGCAGTAGAGCAACTTGGTAATATCACAACAGATGTCTTTACAAAGGCCAACCAAGGTATTGGATCTGAGCTTGATAGAGCTATCAGTGGTGGTCAGTAAAAAACTAAGTTGAATACTCTGCTTTAAGTTTTTTTCTTTTCTTTGAAAGTTTCAACTTTCGTTGAATCTCTATATGCTATTCTTTAAAATAGAATGATGAATAAATCCGGACAAGCTCTGATTGAGTATCTCCTTTTACTTACACTATTTGTATTCGTGGGTACCCGTATCGTTTCGGGGGTTTCTGATTATCTGGGGACAAGTTTTGCTAATTTTAATACTGTTCTAGCAGCTCATCTCAGCGTTGGTATTTGTGAAAATGAGTGTTTTAGTGGTCGTTATCTCAATGGCAAAAGGCTTTAGGTACCTTTGAGTATATCAATTTATATATTTCTTCTTATTGAGCTTTTGGCCGTAAGTTATGGTGATTTAAAGTATCAAAAAATTTCAAACCTTTGGGCAATATTTAATTTAATCCTTTTTGTTATTTTGATTTTTATCTTTAAAGAAACATATAGCTTTTCCTTTGATACTTGGTTTTATTCGATTGTTTTTTTTGGTGTTGGATTTTTATTATTCACACTAAATGTAATGGGAGGAGGAGACTCAAAATTTATAGCGAGTTTTTTTCTTCTTATTCCCCATGATTATCAAAACAAGTTCTTTGAAAGCCTTTTATGGGTAACTGTTACTGTAGGAATTGTTCTTATTATAGTGAATACATATAAGGGAAGAGGTATTTTAATGGAATTTTTAAAATACAAAAAAATCTCTAGTCTCAAAGAGGTTTATGGCACAAAACTTACTTATGCACCTGTTATATTAGCTTCATGGTTGATCTTTGGATATATTATAGAAGTATGGAATTTTTAAAAAATAAAGGACAGTCTACTGTTGAATACGTTCTCCTTCTGGGAGTTATTGTTTTAATGGTTACTGCAGCTCTAAGATCAGATGCTCTTCAGAATTTTGTTGGTGCTGATGGAGAATTTTTTAACGAGTATTCAAAATTTATTAGTTATACTTATCGTCATGGACGACCTGGAACAATTACCGGAGCTGCTCAAGAGAATCAGTATCAAAGCATAGATCATGATACATACTCAACCCCTAATGGTAGTCCTCATTTTGCTATTCCGGCCAATATTTATCCAAGGGATCAATAATGGTAAATCAAAAGGGTCAATCCACGATTGAGTTTTTAATGGTCTCTGTTTTTGCATTCGGAATATTAACTCTGTTCATTCAGCTGGCCTTCAATCTTACTTCTGGATACCTTGTTCATTATGCAACTTATATGTCTAGTAGGACTTATTCTGTTTGGGATGAAGGATCTCCTGACCCTGACTCTGATTATATAAACTCTTCAATTGCAAAAGCAGAGGAAGTCTTTAGCTCTTATAATGTTAGGGGATACGGTGGTTTTGATTCTGAAGCTGAGCTTATTATTAATACGCCAGGAAGTGTTCTTTATGAGTTTGTTGGAAGCCATTACAGTTATACAAAAGCAATTTCTATATTTAGTTATTTTGGTGGAAATATAGATTCCTTACTGGTTTCTGAATCATTTCTTGGAAAAGAGCCCACAAGGTCAGAATGCTGGAGTAGAGTACAAAAGGCCAATGAACATTTAGCGCCGGGAGATCAAAGTGATTATATTACACTTTTCGACAACGGCTGTTAGAAAGAAAAAAGTCCTTTTAAATGAAAGTGGACAGGCCATTTTTGAATTTATCATTTTTTTACCTGTGCTGCTTTTGCTCTATGGTGTCATCGTTGCATTAAGTGGTGCAATTAATGGATCTATTAATCAACAAAAAGCTCTAAGGGGTTATACCTTTGCAAGATTAAAGGGAGATTCCACTGTTCCTATTCGAGTTCAAATAGAAACTTTGGGAGATAAGGGAGCTGAGCGAATTGGCATGTTTAATTATATTTGGGCCGAAAGAATTACACCTGATAAAACACCAGTTGCTCCTTGCTATAAAATACCAATCTTTGGCTACAATGACTCTGAGGCT
Organism: uncultured Bacteriovoracaceae bacterium; assembly: GCA_964350135.1. Classification (GTDB taxonomy): domain Bacteria; phylum Bdellovibrionota; class Bacteriovoracia; order Bacteriovoracales; family Bacteriovoracaceae; genus CAYGJN01. The sequence continues at coordinate 7,981 of CAYGJN010000100.1, forward strand.
TGTGATGATGTTCAAGAAGTAGATGATCTTTTTAGTCCATTTGTTAGAGTGAAGACGGCCTTTGGAATTTGTGGCGCAACTTATGGATTTCCCGAGGGTGGATCAAAGATTTACAGAATGCCAAAGCAGTCAACTAATCCTGGCGGTTGTTTAATAACAACATCGCAGTAAGACCCCGAAATTATTACCTCTTTGAAATTTTGACCTAATTCATTGCTACAATTAAGAGTGGAGAGGACTGCAAATTTTCAAGGGCGATAAATTATGAACACACGGGCATTTACACTAAGTCTTATTATAGCGGCCATATCAGTTTTGATGGTCTACTCCTATATTGATGGAGAAGAAGCAAAACTTGCTAAGCGATATGGAAATCCTAAAACCGTTATTATAGCAAAACAAAATATACAAGCGTACGAATTACTTGATGATAAAAAAGTAATGATTGCAAAAGTTCCTGAAAAATTTGTAGCACCGGGTTCTATAACAAGTATTGAAGATATTAATAACACGGTCGCTTCAGTGCCAATTTTGAAAGGTGAGCAGATAACTAAACCTAGGGTGACTTATCCAAATGTAAAAACTGGTTTATCACGACAAGTTTCTCCAGGAAGACGGGCCATTGCACTTCCAATTGATTCAGCAAATGCAATTGCTAAGCTTATTAAACCGGGTGATAGAGTTGATGTTATAGCCAAGATTGACTATGCCGGTGGTCAAAAAGATAAAGTTTTGATTAAGACAATCTTGCAAGATGTCCTTGTTCTTTCAACAGGAAAAAATATTTCAAATTCAATCCCGCTATCTGGAGTAAAAACTCCAAGAGAAATTCGTCTTATGAATCTTGATACATACTCTAACTTCAATGAAGTTACAGTTGAGCTTTCACCAGATGAATCACAAAAAGTAATTTGGCTTTTAACTGATAATGCAAAGTTCTTTCTTACTCTTAGAAATAATGATGACCGTGATCTTGCCAAAGTGGCAGAGACAACAATTTTTGATCTTATGGGAGAAGATGCAACGAAAGCGAAACAGTACTTTCAACGCTCTACTGCCGGGAGGAATAGATAGCATTGTATTATTTGAAGCTTTTTATAATTATAATTTTTTCATTTAATTTGTCTGCTCAAGATAGTCAGCCTGCAGATGCCGTCGAAGAGAAAGTACCCAAAGAAAAAATTGATCTAGTTTTAGGTTTAAAAAAAATTAAGAAGCTAGACTTTGATCCTGATACGAGAATTATTGTTGATAGTTCAATTATTAACTATCAAATAGTGCCGGCCCAAAGAGAGCTTATTCTCACAGGGAAAAAAGCTGGCCCAACAAATATGATCATTAAAGATAAGTTTGGAAGAACTCGTCTAGAGTATGAGATCACAGTTACAGTCAACGAAAACTCTAGGGTTGTTCAGGCCTTAAGAGAGCTTATTGGAGATATTGAAGGTATAGAAATTGGTATTAAAGCAGACAGGGTTATTATTGATGGGGAAATTGTTGTTCCAAAAGATATTGGCCGCTTAATTGTAGCCTTGGAACAAGAACGTTTTAAAGACGTTATTGTATTTGTTGAACCCTCTCCTCATACAATGAAGATTATTAGTAAAAAAATGCAGGATGAGATTCAAAAACAAGGGATGAATGATGTAACTGTAAGAGTAGTTAATGATACTTTTTGGTTAGAAGGTATTGTTAATGATAGAAATAATAAAAAAATTAGATCTCAAGAAATAGCAAAAGCTTATTCACCAGATAGACGTGAATCTGTTGCGGAAAGAAGAGGGGCTGGCGGCATTGGATATGAC
>CAYGJN010000101.1:0-9679 GCA_964350135.1 uncultured Bacteriovoracaceae bacterium
GTATCAACCCATTGCTTAACTTCCCTTTCAACTTCGCTACTTTGCAAAACCCCATTAATATCTTTTGTCCAAATTGTTTCCTTGGCCGTTGTGGTCTTCCACTCACCGTCTTCTTTCCATTCTCTTTTTTGAACCTTATTAAGATCTCCTACAAGATCTCCATCAAAGAGGGCCAATTTAAAATCATCAAATGATGTCATGGTTGCTGAATCAAACTTTGCAATATTTAGAGCAAGAAATTCTCCAGTACTTAAATCTTGCACAACCATATAATTACCGTTTCCATTTGTTGGGGCCACAGAGTTGGACTTAACCTTTTTGAAACTTCCGTCTTTATTAAGAACATTCATAACACTGTTTTCAAGATTGTTTTGCTTATCAATCTTGATTTCAAGCTCCTTACTGTACTTACTTCCTGTATTACAAGCTACAAAAGTAAATGTTAGGGTTAGTAAAATAACTAATTTTTTCATATTGACCTCCTAAAGAATCTGTAATGTATTAACGACGCAATAAGATTAAGCAAAGACAGTGCCAACTTGTCAGGTTTTTCGCCGCGCATCTTCTCATTGGAATTGCAGCAATAAATCTCTGTGTTAAAATTATTAAAAACTAATGGATTCATTTAGCACCAAGCAATTTGTAACCAAGGTGTCTAGCTGGCACTGATTAGATAAGATTTTACTTATTATGATGTTTAAAACTTTACTTCTTTTTCTTTTGATAAACTCTGCATACTCTATGGTGATTGAAGACACTGTTTCAGATTGTGATCAAAAAACTCATGAAATTACTCTTTTAGAAGCTGGCCAGTATCAATTTAACCTAGATTTTGATAATAGATATGCTGATTTAGCACTTTATATTTTTAACGATGACTATGATTATATTTGTGATGATAAGTTTGAAGGAAAAGATGAAGAATGCTTTTTTGATTTTTCTGAACCCCAGGTTTTACAGGTAAGAATTGATGAGTTTGGTTGTTGGGGTGCTGAAGATACTGACTATACTTTAACTTTTGAAAAAATTTAGGATAAGAGATGGCAAATTGTCGTTATTGTGGAAAAGAGATTACATGGATGGCCGACGGAAGAAAAAAAATTCCTGTTGAGGGTGATGGAAATATCCATGAATGTGATGAATATAAAAACTCACGAAACTCCATCAGAAAAGTAGAAAAAGGAAGTCTTTCTGCTGATGAGATCAAAAAATATGAAGAGGCTATTAATCAAGGTAAGAAAAAATAAATGAAGCTGCTCTTATTTCTCCTACCATTTTCTTTATTTGCTCAACAATGGTCTGGTGAGATTACCTCTTGTGAAAATTCTCTTTTTGAAATTTCTGTAAACCAAGATCGAAATTTTACAGCTCTTCTTACTTTTGATGATCCAGAATTTATAGGTTCATGGTTTATAGAGGCCGAAGATTTCGTAGGTATTTGTGATTCTGATGTTGAATGTATTTTTGACCTAGAAACATCAAAAACTTATTCAATTGAAATTTTGGAATTAGGTTGCTCAGGTAAAGATTCTACTTATACTTTAGAACTTATTTAATCTCATCATTCATTTTTCTAACTAATTTTTTCAAACTCTCTTTATAATCTAAAAGTCTTTTAGAAAGAGCATCATTGGAGATCGCTAATATTTGTAAAGCAAGTATTCCAGCATTTTCTGAACCATTAATTGCAACTGTTGCAACAGGAACCCCTTTTGGCATTTGAACAATGGACAGAAGTGAATCGATTCCATCAATTGAATTACTACTTTTAATAGGAACACCTATAACAGGCAAACTTGTGGCCGAAGCAATCATTCCAGGTAAATGAGCTGCCCCTCCAGCACCAGCAATAATGACTTTAAAACCATTGTCCATGGCTGTACTTGCAAAATTCAGCATGGTCTCAGGTGTTCTATGAGCAGATATTATTTCAAGATGAGAGTCAATTTGAAATTCTGAAATAATATCTTGGGCCTTTTTCATAACTTCAAAGTCAGACTTTGAGCCCATAATAATTGCTATTTTTTTGCTGTTACTGTTACCCATTTTTCAACCTTTTCTTTGATCTTTATACAGTGCTCAAAACTCCCTAGTAAAGTGATATGCCCCATTTTACGTCCTGCCCTTGATTCTTTTTTCCCATATAAATGAGGAAAAACTTTAGATAGGATTCCTAGTTTTTCAATACCTTGATAATCAGCAACACCAGATTCACCGCTGCCAACAAGATTAAAAGTCATAGCAGGCTCTCTTAAGCTAGTACTACCAAGAGAGTATCCCATAATGGCCCTTATATGTTGTTCGAATTGGCTGGTATAGCAGGCCTCAATAGAGAAATGTCCTGAGTTATGAGGTCTTGGGGCCAGCTCGTTTACAATTAAATTTCCATTGGTATCAATAAACATCTCAATGGCCATAATGCCTACATACTCTAAAGTATCTAAAATAGACCGGGCAATTTTTTGGGCCTGCTTTTCATAAAGATTATAATCATCACCCAAATTGGCAGGACAAAATGTTGAGTCAATAAGATTAAGCTTTTTATTAAAGACCATTTCAATTAAGGGGTAGGTCTTGATGTCACCATTTTTTGATCTGGCCGCCAAAAGAGAGATCTCTTTTTCAATAGGGATAACTTTTTCAATAACAACATCTGTTGCAAATTGAGCCGGCACACTAAAACCTGTTTTGAGTTTTAAAACACCTTTACCATCATATCCACCACGACATAGCTTTAAAATTTTATCCTCTTTAAAACTATCTTCAGCACTTAATTTAGATACTTCAAACTCTGCTATGGGCAATTCTAAATCATTTAGAAATTTCTTTTGAAGCCCTTTATCTTGAATTATTTTAAGAGTAGTAGGACCTGGAAATACCTTCACTCCCTTTGATTCTAAAAAAGAAAGTCCTTCAATAGAAACATTTTCAATTTCCACAGTCACTATATCAAGATGGGCCAATTTTTTGACATCTTCAGCTTTATTGAAGTCTCCTTCAATATGATTATGACTAAGAGCTGTTGCTGGTGCAGATTTTGCATCCAAAATAGTCGTTTCAATTGCAAGATTATGGGCAGGCCCTAAGAGCATACCCCCAAGTTGACCGCCACCTAAGATCCCTAATTTCATTTATCCATCATAGATTTTTTGCAAGGCCGTGCCAAGTGCCTTAAAATATAAGAAACAAGGAGGCTTTTATGCTTAAATGTCCCGTTAATAATTTTATGTCCAAATATGCCGATTATGGCATTCCCCTACTAAGAATCTCAATTGGTCTACTCATGCTCGTTCATGGAGTACCCAAAATGCTTATGCTTTTTGGAGGCGGAGAAATTATGTTTCCAAGCATATTTGGTCTTGGTCCTACATTTAGCTTAGTCTTAGCAGTTTTTTCAGAAGTAGTTTGTTCTGTGCTTTTAATTATTGGACTTGCCACTCGTACAGCAACACTTCCACTTATTGGGACAATGCTCGTTGCGGTTTTTATAGTTCATGGACAAGATCCATGGGGCAGAAAGGAAATGGCTATTCTTTATTTGCTTGTTTATATTGTTCTTCTTTTTACTGGTGGCGGGAAATGTTCTCTCGATCAAAAATGTAGTCAATAATCAAGATTTGGTATCAGGCCAATTGGTCTGATACCATTTACTTACAAGTCATAAACTCATCATCTAATTTATCAAAATTACAAACACTATCACTTAAATTATAATAGAAAATCTCTCCCTTTCCTATTCGATAGGCCATAGTGAAAAATAATTTACTTAATCCTTCTTCTATTTCATTAACAACTTTTTCAGGCTTTACTGGGTTTCCATCACTATAGCCTCGCTTACACATTTCTTTATAAAATGCCCCATCAGTTGACCATGCCCTAAAGGCCATTCTGTAAATACCTGCCAGATAACCAGTTCTATCTTCACCTACTGTGCAATGAAAATAAAGACTCCGGTTTTTATCTTTTTTTATCTGCCTTATAAGCCTTAAGGCCTTCATTGTTTGAAGACATGCTTTTCTTGGATTTTTCTCAATATCTTTCCAAGGAAACTCGATATGATGAAGCCTTTTAGGATCATATCCTTTTGCTATAAAAGCACTTCTTTGTTCATCAACTTCAGTTTTAGTTTGTTTTTTAAAAGTCAGTATATCAGTGATCCCAAGATCAATAATTTCTTGAATTTTTTCCCTTGGCTCCATTCCTCTATAAATTCCACCAGATTTTGAGATCCTATGCACATTTGGAATAGTAACACCATCAACTGTAGATGGAATATTTGAGCTCAAAGAAGCAAAGCTTGGAAGACTTAATAAAAATGCTAAAATATAGTTCATAGAAAACTTATAGGGGCTTAGATTAGTGAAGACAAACCTGGTTGTAGTTTTTACATTAATATTTTTAGTAGCATCCTGCTCAACAACTAAAACTGAATTGATTAAACTCTATGAAACTGGACTCCCCGGACTCTATCACCAGATTTCTTATCCCTTTCAAACAGGAATGAAACGAGGGGTTTTAGAGATTAAATGTGATGGGAGTTTTTATTTAAACTCTGAGCATACAAGCGATATGGGTGGTAGAATTTCCAAGGTCGGATCTGATTATATTGAAGTAAGTCCAAATCTCTTAGCAATACAATATATAGTCTATCCATGGCCCTATGAAAAAAATAAGGCCATTATTAACTTAGACAAAAGATCTAGCTGGGGATTCTTTCAGATATTAAAATTTATCGCTGATATGGCAACAGCGGTGTCTGGTGATGCTACCAGTAGTTTAAGGTTTCAAAGAACACAGAGGTATCATTGTTCCAGCCATAAACTAGATTAGTCAGCCAATTTTTGCAGCCTACCAAAAACTCCAAGTATCTAATATAAAAAGAGTATGAAAATAAAAATATCTCTATTTATTAGTTTCTTATTACTCACTTCACAAATGGCAATTGCTCAAAAATCAAAAAAGCAAAGCGATGGAATAGCTGCCTGGAACTTACAGATGGGCTACGAATGGGGTGATTATAAAATCACAGGTATTGATGAAGGAGATTATGTAGGCCTTACAGGGGCCACACAAATAGGTCTAAACACAAGACGATTTTTCTTAGGAGCGGAACTGAGAGGAAGCTACCCAGCATTTGTCTCTGAAAATGAAGCTGGACTTGTTGATAGAGAACTTCACCCACTACCTGAAAGAGAACATTTCGCTTGGGGACCAACACTTGCTTTAAAATTTGGAGATATTCATCTCTATGGGGTTTACTACCCTCTTGAAACCCTAAAATACAAGCAACCTAAGGTTGATGATACAGACCAAAGATCTTTTTTTTACAAGTATACTGGCACTGGCTTTAGAGCTGGTCTTGCTTTACATTTAGGAGGAGATTCTTTTGTGACTTATGATTATCATGAGGCAAGCTTTGGTGAGTACCAGCAAAAAATTGATGGTATTTATAGTGATGTTTCTCAAAGACGCCCCCTACAAATTCAAAGTCATACAATCTCTTTAAGATTTCCTGTGAACCCATTTTTTCTTGCAGAGATTTTAAATTTAACGAGAAAATAATTTTAAATTATAGGTCAAAAAAAGGCTCCCTTTATAGGAGCCTTTTACTTTTATAAAAATCTAAAAATGATTTATGGTAGTGGTAAACTCACTGATAAAAAGATCGTATCGTAACCAAAGTCAGATGTTGAAATATCTGATAGAGTCACTGTTTGCCCAAGAAGCTCTGCTTCATCATAAGTTATACTTTGATATTCAAGATTTAAAACTATAAATGGCAAGCCTGTAAAACCAACACCAATCTTTGTACCAGATCCTGCTTTTAACTTATCAACAATACTGGCAAAAGAAGGAGTAAACTCAACTTCACTATCAAAGAAATAAGTTAAATAAAACCTTAATGGAATAGCTGGTAGATCCCACCCAATAAAAGCTCCCATACCTGTTTGGTCAAAGTCATAAGTCGTCGTTGTAGAAAGAATAGTATATTCTGCTTCCTGTGCAGCAGTAAAATACTCACCACCAATTTGAAAGCCTCCAATAAAACTATAACCGGCCCTTAACCCAAAAGCTGGACCTGTTATATCAGAGTTATTATCTCCACCGGAAAGTGCGTAACCTGCCCATGGTTCAATAATAAATGCATGGGACATTGAAGGAATTAACATCGCTGTTAGTAGCGATAATTTGAGAAGTGTTTTTTTCATATAAAACTCCCTTTTTATATGGAACCTATTTTTATCATAGCGTTAATTTGGACCGACAACAAGTTTACCTGACAAAAAACCACAACTTGTACTTCTTATAATATTCAGTACTTATTATACATGATAAAGATTTTTTATTACAAATCAAACTTGAGTTTTTTTCTTAAAACTATTGAATGCTTGAGGCAACTCCTATACAAAGAAGATCCAAATCAAAGGAGATTTATGACCGCTCTTACCAAAAGCTATCGTGAGCTTACGCCCGCAGCTATTATCCTTGGTATCTTACAAGGAATTGTACTAAACCTTTCATTTGTTTACGCATCTTTGAAACTAGGTTTTTCAATAGGTGGATCTACTGTTGCTGCCATTATGGGCTATGCACTTTTAAGAGGTGTTATGAAAAAAGGCACCAGCATTGAAAATAATATCAACCAAACAATTGCCTCAGGTATTAATACTGCAGGGACAGGGGTTGTTTTTACTTTGCCCGCTCTTTTTCTTTTACATCAAGCAGGTGTGATTCCAAACTTTGATTTTAATCTTTGGCCATTTATTATTGCAGGAATTGCGGGATCATTTTTAGGGGTTCTTGTTATTATTCCTCTTCGAAAACAAATGATTGAACTTGATCGTCTTCGTTTCCCATCAGGTGTGGCCGTAACAACAATTATCCGCTCAGGATCAAGCGGTGATTACTCAAAAGCTAAACTTCTAGCTTATGGTTTTTTAATAAGTGCTACTTGGAAATTAATGATGAGCGTTGGCTGGATTCAGGAAGAGGTTAGTTTTGGATTTGGAGTCATCCCGGATTATTTAAGCCCATTCATTTATCTTTCTTTAATGAATTTTGCAGCAGGACTTCTTGCAGGAAAAGGAGGACTTCCTTTTTTTGCAGGTGGAATAATTTCTTGGTGGGTAATATCTCCTTTCACTGTAAACCTTGGTTGGGTACCAGAGATTGATCCATCAGCACAGGTAGGCTTTATTTATGGAAAAATGTTACGCCCTTTAGGAATTGGTGTTCTTATTGGTGGAGCGCTTACGGGAACAATTTTAACATACCCAGCTATAAAGAGTGCTTTTAAATCTCTTATGACTGCAACTACCATTGCCGGAAATACAGGCGATAGAGATGAGATGCCATTTAAAGCATTAATCTTTGGTGCAGTATTTGCCATTATATTATTTTTTATATCCGCCTACGCTATTGAAGGTGTCACACTTGGACAAGCTATACTTGTTGCAATAGTTGCTCCAATTTGGTTAGCATTAGCTGCGCTAATTGTTGCACAAGCAACAGGGATGACTGATATTTCTCCTTTATCAGGTATGGCACTTATTACAGTCACAATTATTATGTTTATGCTTAATAATAATATAGCCGCAGCTTTAGTTGTAGGAGTTGCAGTTTGCGTGGCCATCGGTCAAGGAGCAGACATGATGCAAGACCTTAAGACTGGCTTTATGTTAGGAGCAAGACCTTTTAAACAACAGATCGTACAGTTTTTTGTAACATGGATTGGAGTTGCTATTGCAACAGGTGCTTTAGTTGTATTATGGCAAAATGGTGAAGGCGGACAGGGAGGCTTCGGCCCAGGAACTGCTCTTCCCGCACCCCAAGCAGGCGTTCTAATGGGAATAATTGAATCCCTTAAAACTGGAGCTGTTCCTCTAGATAAATATATGGCCGGCGGTGTAATTGGAGGACTTCTCTCTTTAGCTCCAATGAGTGGCCTTGGCGTTCTTATTGGATTAGCAATGTATCTTCCATTTTCAATTACCCTGGGTTATGGGCTTGGTTGCCTTACAGAGATGTGGCTAGAAAAAAAGAATGGACATAGCTTTTACCAACATAAAATTGTTCCAATGGCAGCGGGGTTAATTATCGGTGAGGCCCTTATGGGAATTGGACATGCCCTTTTTCAAATAATGACAACAGTAAATTAGGAAATAATTATGAAAAAAATATCAATACTTCTTTATGTACTAGGTCTTCTTGTCGCTGTAGTTAGTGCGGCCAGAGTAACAGAGCTTACTTGGCAGCAATTTCTTCTCAATCCATCTTTTCTTGCAGGAACTGCACTTTGTATTATTGGGCTTGTATTTTGGCGAATAGAAAATAAAAAAGGAAAAGCGGAGTTACATAATAATAGCGTCTATGGTGATCCAAGAATAAAAGTTAAAGAAGTTCTTCCTTTAATAAAATCGCTTTCTGAAAAATCAAAAGAAATGAATCCAAAAATGTTCAGAGATGAACTTGATCATATTGTTGAAAACTATATCTATCCGATCTCCGAATCCAAAGATTACCTTGTTGAAGAAATGGGATTAGCCGAAGGGTCTGAGCTTTATTTGAAATACAGTTATGCAGAAAGAATGCTGAACAGAGCATGGTCTTATTCAAGTGATGATTTTAATGAAGGTCTACCAAGTGTTTTTGAAGAAGTTATAGAGACTTATGAAGGAACAATTCAAGCTTAAGCTGCTTTTTTGTTAAATTTTTGAAAAAGCAATTGAAAGTCATTAATTCTACATGGTTTAGAAATAACTTCATTCATGCCTGAATCATGACATTTTTTTATATCTTCTTCCATAGCACTTGCTGTGAGGGCCACAATATAAGGTGAATTTTCTTTGAGTTCAAGTTGAATATTTTTTGTACTCTCATGGCCATCCATAACAGGCATATGACAGTCCATAAAAATTATATCAAAGCTTTCAATGCAGGCCTTCTCAAAAGCAAGTTTTCCATTTTCAACTATAACAGGATCAATTTTAAATTTTGCAAGAATACTTTTTGTGACTTTCTGATTTATTAAATTATCTTCAGCAACTAAGACTCTTAGATAATTATAATCTTCATATGCCATAACTTCTTCTTTTTCTTTTTTCTCTTCATAACCAATAGGAAATGGTAAAGTAAAACTAAATGAACTTCCTTTTCCAAATTCACTTTCAACTTTTATTTCACTATCCATTGCATTAATAAGAGACTTTACAATTGGAAGCCCAAGCCCTGTTCCTCCATATTTTCTTGTAGTAGACATATCTGCTTGTGTGAAATTATCAAATAATTTAGAAATGCTTTCTTTTTTTAATCCTACACCTGTATCAGTAACAGCAAAATTAATTTCTACTATACTATTATACTTTGTTTGAAGTTTTGCGCTGAGCTTAACCTCTCCAGAGTCAGTAAATTTAATTGCATTATTTAATAGATTATTAAAGATTTGTTTTAGCCTAAACTCATCACCCTGAATATATCCAGGTATATTTTGGTCATAATCTAGCGTAAACTTTATTTTTCTCCTATCATCAGCATTTTTTGAGGCTTTTTGAATTTCGAGTATATTTTTTAATAACTCATTAAGGTTAAAATTTATCTCCTCTATTTCTATTTTCCCAGCATCAATTTTTGATATTTCAAGAATATTGTTAAGAATATTTAAAAGTGAGCTTGCACTTTG
>CAYGJN010000102.1:0-9652 GCA_964350135.1 uncultured Bacteriovoracaceae bacterium
GTTTATATCATTAATTTCCGATTGGTAAATATTAATAATGTTTTTAATTTGCTCAATATCTTTTTTTATAATTTGATTATTCTTTGCTTTGCTAATATCTAGAATTTTTCCTTGAAGGTTTGCTATAGCAAGATTTGTCTTCTCTATGTCATTTTTTTTGGTCTGCTCTAGAAGATTCTCAATAGATTCTAGTTTATAGTTGTAATCAAGTTTAGCTTTTTCTTTTTCTTGGTAATGCCTGTCAAGCATCGCTATATTTGATTTATTGTTACGAATATTAATTTCAGTTTGAGATAGTGGATTATTGCAAATGGGACATTCTTTAACATTGTTCTTCTCTATATAATGAGCACAATGATTGATAATACTATTAATTGTGTCTGAGTCAGATAGAAGGATTTGATATTTTTCTTCTTTAGTAAGATAATCTTTTTGTAAGTTAATGCTCTCAGTTTTAAGTTTTGCAATCTCTTTTGATTTTAACTGAATATCTTTTTGATCATGTTTTAATTTTGCTAGTTTTTCAACGGCCTCGTTGTACAATTCATCTAGTTGCTCTAGATTTAACAAGCTTGTTTTTGTTAAATTGTTTTCCAATTTAAGGATTTCATTATTTTTATTATTGATTTCTAAAAGTTTTTGCTCAATCTTCTTTTGAGATTGGGAGATATTATAATTTGTGTTGTGAATATCTTTATTTAAAAGTTTTAAATGTTGAGTGAGCTCAATTGCTTCATTGAATTGTTCAACTTTTTCCTTGAAGTCAGCAATGAAATTACTTTGTTCTTTTTTTATGCTTTCGTTTTCAAGCTTTGCTTCTAAGATTGCTTTGTCTTGAATTGATAGATTTTTTTGAGTTGTATTAAGTTGTTCATTAATTTTAAGATAGTCATTATGGAGCCTTTGGAGCTCTGTTGTAAGTTTAATTTTCTCGTTTCTTTTTGCTTCTTTAGAGACGAGGTCTTCATATTGTTCACTACTTAGAAGGATCTCTTGATCAATTTCTGCAAGTGTCTGTGTCTCTTGTGACTGAATAGAGTCAACTTCTCTTAGAATTAATTCTTGTTTTTGTCTTAATTCTTTAATCTTAGCTGTTAATGTTGAAGAGAAAAACTTCATTTTCTGATAGTGATAAAGAGACTCTAGTAAACTCTTACGTTCAGTAAAGGTACTCGTCAGATACTTGGAAAACTCTCCCTGGTTTAAAATGACTGTTTTACAAAATTGTTCAAAATCAAGTCCAATAAGATCTTGCGCTGAAGTTTCAAGTATAATATCTGTTTGGTCATCAATAAGAAATCGTGTAAGAAGTGGCTTTTTTAATGGACTGCCATCTTTTTTTAATTTCTTACAAACCCATTGTGCTCTGTATTTCTTATTCTTATATAAAAATATAACTTCAGCCGATGCTTGTGAACTGCCCTTGCTTACAAAATCTGTCTGATTCAAATCTTTTTTATAATGACTTCCATAGAGGGCCATTGTGATTGCACTTAATAATGAAGATTTACCTGAACCTGTAGGGCCAACGATGGCAAACAGATCATCGTCGCTTATGGCACTAAAATCTATCTGATGTTCGCCTTTAAATGATGTGAAATTGTTAAGCTTAAGTTTAAGGAGTCTCAAGGTTAATTTCCTCCACTAAACTAATAAACTCTTTATAGATAGGTGAGCTTTTATCTAATTCTAGCTCATATTTATCTTTTGCAAATTCAATAAAGATATCTTCTATATCTTGGTAATAGTTTTTTGAGATTTTGTTCTCTGAACCTTCTTTTTTAAGTAATTGCTGCAAACTAACCAATGTAATATTAGTGTTATTGATAAACTTTGTAATATATTCTGCAATTCCAGTAGTAGGCTCTGTAAGTTCAACTGTTAGATCGAGTAGTACAGGGAGTGTGGAAGTTTTTAAAGACTCAAGGTTTTTTTCCAAATCAGAATATTTAATTTTCAGTCTTTGTAGGTTTATCCATTTAGGAAGTATTAATTTTTCAACCTGGCAAACAGAGTTTTCAAAACTTATAAAATTAAATGATTTTGAGTCTGATTCATTAAAATGAAAAGGAAGAGGGGAACCTGAGTAATATATTTCACTTTTTTTAGAAATTTTTTGATATTTATGAATATGTCCAAGAGCACTATAGTCAAAGTTCTCTTTAAGGTGTTTCGTAGAAATACTTTCTACTCCAGAGAGAGAAATGAAATGTTCACTACCTGCGGCCTCATATTCACCAAAAAGATGATGGCCCATAAAGAGTTTAGGTTTTTTGGAATCTAATTGCTCAGATGCCTTATCCATAAAAGTATTTACAAGTTCACTAAGATCTAGGTTTCCAAACTCTGATTTCCATTTTGATATTTCATGGGCCCTGAAAAATGGCATTGTAACTAAACCAAAATCTTCAAATTGATGAATATGCTTTTTATAATCTTCTTTTAACTGGCCTACGATTAATATCTTTTCAGGGTCTAATAAAGGAAGAACTGTCTCTAGAAAATAACCACTGTCATGATTACCACCAATAAGAATAATTTTTTTAACTTGAGTTAATTGTAATTCAGATAAAAAATTATAGAAAATTTTGATAGCGTCATGTGAAGGTCGTGGTCCGTCAAAAATATCACCGCTTATAAGGAATATATCAATTTTGTTTTTCTTTAAATATGTGAGAGTCCAGTCCATGAGCTCTTTTTGTTCAGACAAACGGCATTGGTTATATAGCTTTTTGCCAATATGCCAATCGCTTGTGTGAAGAACTTTAAGACTCATTTTGAAGAATCACTCCTGTCTTTATTTTTGCGAGGCCTTTTATTTTTAAAAGGATTATTTCTATGAGTTGACTCTTTTTTCTTTTGATCAACTGGTCGATCGTTTTCTTGTCTTTGGGGACGAGGATGCCTGTTTTCTACTTTCTTTTGATGTGGCCTTCTCTCTTGGGTTGATGGTTGGTCTTCATAACTATCATAATCATCAAAAAACTCAGGTGAAATATTACTTTGGGCCTCTTCAAGACCAATAACTTTATCTCTTTCACTTGAAATATTTTGGAATCTCTCAGGGAATCTCCAGCCATCTTTTGGTCGAGATTTTTTAGGATCAAATTGATTAGCGCTATATCTTCTAAAGATCCCTTGATCAGTCAGCATATCAAATTGTTCAATAATTATATTCAGTGATGTGACTTTTCCTGTGTCACCATTTAATACTTGGATAAACTCACCTTCTTGAGGTAGACGAGTTCTTTTCTCTTTATAAACTTCCTCTTCATAAGCTGTACAGCATTTAAGTTGACCACATAGTCCATTAAGCTTACTTGGTGTAAGAGTAAGGTTTTGTGTTTTTGCCATTTTTATATTTACATTTCCATAACGAGTTAAAAAAGATGAGCAACAAAACTCTCTTCCACATGGTCCAAGTCCACCAAGTGCAGCGGATCTCTCCCTTGCTGAAATTTGTCTAAGCTCAATTCTCATTTTTAGATTACTTACAAGGTCTTTGACTAGAGATCTGAAATCCACTCTTTCAGGTGCAGTAAAATAAAAGACAGCTTTTTTACCATAAGCAGTTAACTCAACATGAGTTACATTCATAGCAAGTTCATGTTTTCTTATTAGATCTTTACAAAGATCTTCCATTTCTTTTTCTTTAGAAAGACTCTCGTCTTGTTTGAAATTATCTTGTTCACTTGCAACTTTAGAAATGGTCTTTACAGGAAGCATTTCTTCTCTAAATTCAGCTTCATATGGAAATGAGTTGATGTAGCCAACGGCCATCCCTCTATCACTTAAGGCCACAACTTTTTGACCATAGGAATAATGTCTTTTGCCAATTAGAAATGGAAAGGATTTTGCGTGACCAGGGAACCTGACTCTAATAAATCTTAGGACTTGTCCTGGTTTAAAATTATGCTTTTTGTCTTCTTCGAGATTTTCAATCTCTTTAGGCTCTGTTTCTTGTTCTGAGCTTTCAACTATATCCATATACTTCACTGTGCTTTTTTATAAAATAATAAACGAGCCTCTCTTTAATGATTCACGAAGTCAATATTCATTGCACTGTGAACAAGCCCCAATAAACGTCCAGATGTAAGTGGACCAGTCATTAGTTCGTTTTGAGCTTTTTCTACTTCATAAAGAAATTCTTGTTTAGCGTCAAAACTCTTTAATTGATCAGATTTTTGTATGAGAAATCGTATGAAATTAGACTGACTGCCTTGATTTTTAGCTTCTGTTAAAAATTGTAATGAAGAAATTTGTTCAGCAATATATTTTTCTATCAATGGGTTATAGGTTTCTTGTAAGTCAGTTGTAATTTCTTTTTTGAGTTTAATTTTAATGGCCCTACTCTCAAGTGTATCCATTAAATTACTGCTGGTTGTATTCATTAAAAAAATGGTTGTTTTAGTAATAGGCTCTTCTAGAGATTTAAGCAATTTATTAATAATTATACTAGTTAAACAATCGGCCCTGTCTATAATAATAAAACGATGATCTTTTTCATAAGTGTTATAGCTTAAAAATTGAAAAAAAGGTTCAAACTCAACAGTTTTAAATTGTGTTCCTTGTGCTCGTATAATTAAAACATCGATAAAAGGGTTTGATTCAAAACTAAACCTCTTATTATCTTGATAGCTTTCATTGATGAAATAGCTTAACCATTCTTTGGTTTGTTCTTGCCCACCACTTAGTATGCAAAAATGATGGAGGGCCTTTTGCTTGAGCTTTTTAAGCAGAACATCAGCAATGTCTTGATCATAAGTATTAATCATAGGACCTTCTTAAGATCATTAATTATTTCATTAAAGACAGTTTCAGTTGATGCATTACCAGAGATAAGTTTAACTCTTTTTGGGAATTCTTTAGCGCAATAATCTAGACCAAGTTTAATCTGTTCATAATAATCAATAGATTTTGATTCAAAATAGTCTTGTTCCTCTCCACGTATTTGCATTCTTTCAAGAGATTTTTCAACAGAGATACTAAGGTAATAGGTTCTGTGAGGCATATAGCAAAGAGGTTCATACTGATGAATATCAATGATTGTCTTTGCCCCAAGTCTTGCTCCAAATCCCTGATAACTAATACTGCTGTCAATAAATCTATCGGCTATGATAACTGTATTTTTATCTTGTAGAGCAGGAAGAATTTTTTCTTGAATAAGTTGTGCCCTCGATGATGCAAAAAGATAGGCCTGGGCCATTGGAGCAAGCTCTGATTTACTCTCTAGAATTGCAGTTCTTAAATGTTCTCCAAAAACTGTTCCTCCTGGTTCTCTATAGACCATGACCTCGTAACCTAGTTGTTCTAGGTAATCCTTAAGCTTTTCAATTTGAGTGGTTTTACCAGCGCCCTCGATGCCTTCAAAAGAGATAAAGCGGCCTGGGCCTTTAATAGTCTGTAGTTTTGTGGAACTCATGGGGTAAAAATAACATGAGAGTTAATTATTAGAAAGAGACTTCGTTCTCAAGACCTTCTTCTTCCCCAGCATCTTCAGATAGTTCGTCTAGTTCTCCAATATCTTCTTCAATAGGAGTCTGGTCCTCTAGTGCGATCTCTTCATTTTCATCAACGTTTTCAACGCCTTGCTCCTCAAGAAGTTTAATCTCTTCAAGCTCTGTATCAGGGTCTAATTGTTCTTTTTCTCTGCCTTGAGTATGAAAATTTTTAAAAGTCGAGGTGTCTTCAAAAGGCGTCTTTTTAAGCTGGCCAGGCTCTAGTTTGGTAGCACTTGGAGTTCTTTTAATATTTGCCTGAATCTCAATAGGCTTTGCTTCAGCTATAGGTTCAGCTTTCTTTAATGCTTTAGTTTCAAGCGGTTTTTTGTCATTTTGTACTTTAGCTTTTGAACCTGTTTCATCACTTGCAGTATTATCGAAGCTATTACTTTGGTAAAGATAGAAAAAAATTGCGAATAATAAAGAGACTATAACTGTAATAGTAAGGCCCTTATTTGAGCTATTGCCCTTATTTATACTCTCCTCATATTCTGGATCGACTTCTAAATTAATACCATCATTGCGATACATTATTTGTCCAAAGATGGCCTCTTGTCTGTCTTGATGGGCCCTTTTTTTAAAGAGCTCTTCTTTTGTTGATGACAAAATACTTCTATTTGGAATTTGAGGTAGATCTTCTTTAGTGGTTCTTCTATCAAAATATTCAAACCTATGAACCTTTGACCAAGTTTTACCACCATCTGTACTTAATTCATCTGAGAATACAATTTGAGAGCTTGAAAGTTTTTCTAAAATTTCCTCTGCAGTAAAAGGTCCTTTTGGTCTTCCGAGTTCTAAGACATGAAAAGACTCTGATGAATTAATCGCTAAAGGAGTTTCAATTAGCTGTGGCTTTCTCTTGGAGAAAATAGCATATGAATGTAAGGCCTTCCATTGTCTTTCTTGCTGATTAGCGGCCATTGTATTAAGTGGAAAATCTTCATTTGCAATTAGATACTCTTTTAAATTATCTAAAGAATATGGTCCTTGAGGCTCATTATTAATAAGTAGAAACCAAATCTCAGAGTTTTCTAAACCCAGAATTTCTAGGTCCTTCTCAGCAAGGATTTCTAGGTCAATATTCTTTAATTTATAAGACTGGTTACTCATGACTACTCCAGGCCTTTAATAGGGCACTAAGAGTATCGGTCGGTTTTAGAGGAAATTTAAATTATTTAGTAATATAGCGGAGTATAAAACTCCGCTATAGAGGTATTGGGTCTTAGAATGCAGTTATGCTGTAAACAAACTCATAATTGATGATATCTTTAGCTTGGTTATAAGGAAGAAAAGTTCTGTTATCGTTAGATTTTAGCCAAGTATAATAAATACCAACTGAAAATGATTGGTAATCATTTATTGTATGAGCATAAGTAGGAATGATTTGGAATCTATTATTAAGAGAACCTGCTCTTTCTTTATAATAATTTTGCTCATAACGAAGAGTAAAATCAATAGAGTTATTATCATCAATTGCATAACTAGGAATAAGGTATGCTCTTAATCTCTGTGTTTTTCTTGTATCAACCTTAGATGAGCTACTAGAAAGGTCTAGGTCATTATTTGAGCCAGCAATAAAATATGTATGGCGAAGATAAGGTATGATTTTAAAATTTGGAGTTAGTTTTCTCGTTACATATAATCTGTTTTCAATAAAGCCTTGGTTAACATCTTGATTATTATTATGGCCGTAATAAAATCTATAACGTGCACTTACACCATGATCATCATCATTTAAAATATTTGATCTTTGGTATCTAAAAGTAAGTGAGTCATAAGTATTATGAATCTCTCCTGAGTCTGGAAAATACTCTGCTGGTTTATAAGTTGTTGGAAGGTAAGCTGATAGTTGAAGGGCATCATCATCAGTGAGTTTATAATCAAGGTTTAGATAATGCTCAAATAAGCCTCCTCTAACTTGACCTGTGCTATCTCTTAGCTCATAGACTGCCAAATCATAACTGGCACTAAATGGACTTGCTTTAAGCTTGGTCCAAAGACTTCCCATGGTCGAAGTTGAAGTTGCTGCAAATGAGCTCATGGCAACAGCGGCCATCATAAGAACTAATACTTTTTTCATTTTTCCTCCCAAAACGGTTTGCTATGTCTAAAAACGTATATCCAAGCTTCCAAAACTAATATGATTTTGCCAATAAGAGTACAGATCGTCCAAAACTTTATCTAATTTGTCAGGAAAAATTATTTTCATGACATTTGAACCCATGTAATTGAAAATGCTTGTATCGAATTCTTACAAATATGGCAATGCAATAAGATGCAAATTGACACTTACCATTCATTTTTTGCTGTTAAGATCTAGTTATGAAGCAATTTACAATACTGATTATTAGATTTTCATCCCTAGGGGATATCATTTTAAATTCCTCTATATTGGGTGCACTTAAATTTTTTATGGGTTCAAGCGTTAAAGTTGTTTTTTTAACTTCAAAGCCTTTTGATGATTTATTAATTAATCATCCTTTAATAGATAAAGTTTATGGTTTTGAAAGAAAGAAATCTTTGCTTGATCTTGCTAGATTTGTTGATCATATAAATTCTGAGAATCAAATTGATTTGATTATGGATTTTCATTCAACCATAAGATCTTTATTTATTAGGCTTTATCTTTGGAGTACTCCAAGGGTATTTGTTGATAAAAGAACAGTTGAAAGGTTTATTCTGACTTTTTTTAAGTTTGATATTCTCTCAAGCCAATATCGTAATAATAGAGAAAAAGGTTATGGAGAGTTATTATTAAAAAGAAATATTTCTGATTTTTCACCACTATGGAATAAGTTTAGCGATAAAAAACTAGATTTTGATAAACTCTCGGTTTTTATAAAACCAGATAATAAATCTAATCAGCTCTCTAGTTGCAATCTCACTTATAGAGATATGAGTTTAGATATCAAAGATCTTAGCGATAAATATATCGTTTTTGTCCCATCTGCTTCATTTGTTGAAAAACGCTGGCCTAAAGAAAAGTTTAAAGACCTTTTAACCCTATGTCTTGAAAATGAGAGACTGAGCTCTTATCAAATGGTTATTACCGCAGGTCCAGGGGATGATTTTTGTGATGAATTTAACGATCTTAAAAATACATATAAAAAGAGATTTTTAAATCTTCAAGGAAAAACTGGATTAAAAGAAACTGTTGGGCTTGTTAAAGGGGCGAGACTTTGTGTTGGCAATGATACAGGTGTTCCACATTTTGCAGAGTCAGTTGGTACTCCTTGTATTTTCATTTTAGGGCCAACAGGTCAGGAGTTTGGGTTTTATCCTCATCTTGAGAAAAGCAAAGTCATTAGTCTTGATTTATGGTGTAGACCTTGTACTACAAATGGAAAAGGAAATTGCATTCGTTCAAAGAGATTTTGTCTAGAGGATATTTCACCTGAGCGAGTTTATGGAGAAATTATTCAGTCTTTGGAAGTAGCTCTGTGAGAATAATACTATTTATTATTATTTATTTTATATGGCCTCTATCTGGATTATTTTCTAGGTTTTTTGCTGGCAAACGACTTAGGTTTGAAAGACTAAATCATACAAAACCTTTAATTGGTTTTTCAGAAAGGGCAGATATAGCTTTTGAGTTCTCAAGTGAAGGTGAATTAGAGCAAACAATTGAACTTGTATTAAAATTTATTAAGATTGATAAAAAAATTGAAATTTTCTATTGCTCTTCAAGTGTTGAAGAACAAATTAAAAAACTATTCTTTGAATATCAAAATAATCTTAATTGTTACAGACTTCCTCTTGTTACAATGAATCCCTTTGTTAAAGGCCAATCATTTTTAACAATTATTACTGCACCTCTTTTTGTGATGACAAGATATGATTTTTTTCCAGATCTTATTTATTATGCTCGCTATAGAGCAAAGGCTTCTTTTTTACTTTCAGCAACAATAAATTGTAAAAAAAATAGATTCTTAAATAAATACATTTATAATAGCTTTCATGAAATTATTGCAGCTTCTCAAGAAGATGTTTTGAATTTTGAAAATCTTGGGATTTGTGTTTTTGACTTTTTTGATCTTCGTGTCTTAAGAATAAAAAAACGACTTGAGGATTCTTATGTTAAATTTTCAAAACTTAAGCTCGAAAACTTTTACAATAAAATTAGATCTCGTGATAAAAAAAAATCTGTTATC
>CAYGJN010000103.1:0-9164 GCA_964350135.1 uncultured Bacteriovoracaceae bacterium
AGCACAATATATTAGGGCCGAAGTTGATACTGGTGAAGATTCATTAAATAAAAAAATCAGAACTAATACAAAAAAGAAGATTCCTTGTCTGCTCATCTTAGGAGAGAGGGAGATGGATGAAGAAGAAGTCACTCTAAGACGTTATGGAGTTCAAGAGCAACAAACACTTCCATTAGGTGAGTTTAAAGCTTGGATTACTGAGAAAATCAAAACTCGTGCCCTTAACTAAATCTTTTTAGTCTCCGATAATCATTCATGCTCAATAATATTAAAAATCTATGGGAGAAAAGCACTCCTTACCATAACCCCATTTTCTTTATTGGTGGATTTATCTTTGATGTTTTTACCTTGGGGCAAATAGATGAGTCTTGGAACCTTTTACAGCAATCATTTTTCTTTGCTATTCTCGTACTCTTTATAGTTTGGGAAGTTAAAGAAATAAAAATAAATATTCCCTTCTTTCAAAAATTCATACAGTTTGAACAAGAAGTCTTTCATTTTATTCTAGGGGCCCTTCTTAGTGTTTTTACATTATTCTTTTTTAAGAGCTCCTCCCTAAGTAACTCGCTTATTTTCATGCTGCTTTTTTCATTGCTTCTTGTTGTTAATGAAATGAAGATATTCAAAAACCAGGGGCTTCTTATTAGATGGCTTTCTGTTTGTTTTTGTCTTTTTTGCTTTATGCTTATATTGGTTCAATTGGTCCTTGGAAAATTAGGGCTTATAAGTTTTTTAATTAGTTTAATTATCTATATGGCATTAGTGTGGATATTTTTCCGCTACACGATTTCTAAAAAATCAAATTTATCAAATAATCAATTTCTGGGGGGAGCTGCGGGACTTGGATTAGTTTTTTTAACTTTCTATTTACTTAAAATTATTCCACCAGTTCCTCTTAGTCTCAAGCATATAGGAGCCTATAGATTATTAGAGAAAAAAGAACAAAGCTATTTGGCTACTTTCAAAAAACCAATATGGAAATTTTGGCTCAAAAGTGAAACAGACTTTTCATATAATGAAGGTGATAGAGTTTATATTTTTGCCAAGATTTTTTCACCAGTTGGATTTTCAGACAGAGTCTATTTTCAATGGGAGAAGTATCAGTCTCATACCTGGGTTAAAACGGATAAAATACCTGTGGGAATACGAGGAGGCCGGGCCGAAGGCTTTAGGGCCTTTACTTATAAATCAAATTTATCTTATGGCAGTTGGAGAGTAAAAATACTTAGCCATGAAGGACTAGAGATCGGTCGTCATAGCTTTGAACTAACTTCAGAAGTTAATAATTATCCGCTTGAGATACTCAAGTTCTAGCAATATTTTCCCCTGGTGATAAATAGCTGAAATCCACTCTTAAAAGATCCGATGAGTTTATTAGCCACAGCTATAATAACAGGAGATGTTATGTACGATCTTTTATCAGCAGAATTAAGAAAAACGAATGAAGCAAGCTTGCACAAGCTAAGAACAACTGGTTTTATCCCTGGAGTTCTTTTTGCAAAAGACATGGACTCAGTACCTTTAACTATTAAAGAGTCTGACCTAAAAAAAATTATTCGTCATGGAGTGAAAGTATTTGAAGTACAACTTGAAGGACAAGGAAAGTTTCTTGTAAACCTTGAAGGTCTTCAAAAAGATCCTGTGACAAGAAAAGTTATCCATGCTTCTTTTCATAAATTAAATAAAAATCAGGCTACTCATGTCATGGTACCTATAAAGTTGGTTGGAATATCACCTGGCACTAAAGAGGGTGGAGTTGTAAGACAACTTATTGATGAAGTTATGATTACTGGTCTGCCTCATAAAATTCCTGAGTTTATAGAGGTAAATATAAATACTCTTGAACTGAATGCTCACTATAATGTCTCAGACATTAATATTGGCGAAGGTTTAAGCTTTAACGAGGCTGATCTTGAAAAAGGTATAGTAAATTGCCATGTACCTAAGGTAATCGAAGAGCCTGTAGTGGATGAGACAGAAGTTGCAGCAGAAGCTGATGAGGCAACAACTGAGACAAGTGGCACAGTTGAAGAAACTACTACTCCAGTTGAAGAGAAAAAAGTAGCATAAATTAAAAACATTCTTCTATAAGACGGGCCAGCAAGCTGGCCTTTCTTTTTTTTTGTAGACTTTTATAATGAAATTAACACTGCTTTTTTTATTACTACTTTCTTCTTGTAGTCATCTTTTTTATCATCCCGCCAAAGGTATCTACCTTGCCCCTGAAAAGCTTGGAATCAATTATAGTAATCTCACGATTACAACTTCTGATAATATAAAGCTGCATGCATGGCATTTAAAATCAAAAGCAAAAAAGAAAAAAGGTCTTATTGTTCATTTTCACGGAAATGCAGAAAATATCAGCACTCATTACCTGCATTTAACTTGGATACTAGAGCATGGCCATGATGTCATTATTTTTGATTATAGAGGCTATGGGGAATCAGAGGGAAAACCAAACCAGAAAGGCACTTATTTAGATGCCCTAGCTGTTTTAGAATATGCTTATAAACTTAAAAAGAAGGGCTTATACCCAAAACTTACAGTCTTTGCTCAAAGCTTGGGGGGAGTCATTGCATTACGAAGCATTGCTGACTTCAAAGAGCAAGAATCAATCGATCTCATTGCTGTCGACTCAACATTTTTATCCTATAAGTCCGCTGCTTTTAGTTTGCTTGCAAACTCTTGGATAACATTTTTGATTAGTCCTCTTGCCTATATTCTAGTTTCTGATGAGATGGAAGCCGAAACCACTTTAAACAAGATTAATAGCCCCTTGCTTGTTATTCACGGGGAAAAAGATTCAATTGTTCCTTTTTCTAAAGGACAAGAAATATATGATAAGTTTCAAGGAAAAAAATGGCTTTGGAAAATACCAGAGGGTGTTCATATAAATGTTTTTTGGAATCAAGAACAAGGCTTCAGAGAAAAATATCTCAATCTTTTAGAGAATATATGATCATCGTTAATGTTTTACAATCTGCAAACCTAGCCTTGTAAGATGAGCAATAGGAGTTATTATCAAGGTTTAAACAATAATTAGAGATAAACACAGTCTCTGCGGCCAATATTTGTTTTTATCACTTTCTAAACCGGGCATTTTTGCTATAATAAGGGCTTAAAATTATGAAAATCTTGTTTTTATTTCTATTTTTAACTTCTATTGTTTTTGCATCAAAAAGCTCGAAAAGCCTTAGTGCTCATACTCATGGTCTTGTGGGTGTTGATATGGCCGTCGAAGGATCTGAACTTTTAGTTCTTCTAACCTCTCCCTCAGTCAATATAATTGGCTTTGAGCATAAACCTAAGAATCAAAAACAAATAAAAAAGATAGCAGATGCAAAAAAGAACTGGATTGAGAATTTTTCAGATTTAATTAGTTTTGATGGCATTAAAAAATGCAAGGAGAAAAAAATCTCATGGAAGCAAGAGTTTTCAGGTGGTTCACATAGCGAGATTAAAGCAGAGATGCATATAGATTGTCCTTTTAAATTAGCGGGCAAAAAAGTTGAGATCAAGCTCAAAGAAAAATACTCAAAAATTGATCAGATCCATTTCCAATTAATTAGAGAGGATGGTACTGCTATTAATGAAAAGAAAACAATAAATATATTTGATACTAAACTCTAGGAGGAAAAATGAAAATATTTCTAGCACTAACACTTGTCTTAACTATTTCTTGTAGCCATAAAGGAACCAAGTCCCATTCTCATAAAGGAGATGGCAGCGCTGCTCATCAAACTTATAAAAATGATCATAGCGATTTTAAAAAAGAGCATAATGATGCTGTTAAAACTCTAGACTGGGCAAAGAGTTTTATGAAAAAACATAACTCTGAAGTCTCTGAGCATGAAAAAGAGATTAAAGATCATGAGAAAGAAATGAGAAAGATGAAAGATACAACGGGTATGAAGGCCAAGAAAAAAATCCTTGAATTAAAAAGACGTCACGCTCAACTTGTTGAAAAGCATTTACACTTAATGAAAGATCATGATGAGCTTATGGATGCAATTGAAGAAATTGAAGAATTCAAAAAAGAAGTGGAGTCTCATGAAGAACATAGTCACTAGTATCGTAGTATTTTCTTTTTTTGCTCAGCTTGGTTTTGCAAAAGATGCAGATTGGAAGCTATATTCTGAGTACGATATTAGTACAAAAAAAGTAGGAGCTAAACTAAAAGCGGTTTTAGGTAAAACAGTAACGACTATGGGATTTATGATTCCCATAGAGAGTGACACAAAGAAAATAAAAGAGTTTTTGCTTGTTCCATACTTTCCAAGTTGTATGCATGTTCCACCACCAGCAGAGAATCAAATTATAAAAGTTAAAATGACAAAGCCTGTTGAGCTAAGCTATTACCCAGTTAAAGTAACAGGTAAGATTATGCTTGAGAAAGGAAAACAAAAACCAGCAAGTCAGTTCATGCCTTCAGGTGTATTCTCAATGGACGGTAGTAAAATGGAAATAGTTAAAGAATAAATGAGCTGTATAGAGATTAAAAATCTTCAGTTTTCTTATCCTAATGCCCAAAAAGTTTTGGATATAAAAAAACTCTCTATTGAAACAGGAGAGAAAGTTTTTATTCATGGAGCGAGTGGTTCAGGAAAATCGACATTATTAAATTTACTGGCCGGAGTCTTAAGCTCTTCTACTGGGACTTTGAAAGTTTTAGGAACTAACCTTGTAAGCCTTTCAACTACAGAAAAAGATAAGTTTAGAGGGGATCATATAGGTTTTATTTTTCAAAGCTTTAATTTGATTTCTTATTTAAGTATTGCTGAAAACATCTCATTGCCTTATAGATCTTCCTCAAAAAGAAGATCGCAAACTAAAAACTTAAATGAAGAGATCGAAAGACTCTCTAAGCATCTAGGACTTAGTGATCTTATGGATAAACCTGTAAGTATGCTTAGTGTTGGTCAACAACAAAGGGTTGCTGTTGCCAGGGCCTTAATAGGATCTCCTGATATTATTATCGCCGATGAGCCAACATCATCTTTAGATGATGATATTACTGATGACTTTGTACAACTTATTATATCTGAGCATAAAGCTAAAAACTTTACACTACTTTTTGTAAGTCATGATAAAAGGCTGGCAACTCATTTTGATAGATCGATTTCTTTAAGTGAGATTAATTTATGATAAGCTTTCTCTCCTTTAAATCTTTGAATAGCAGAAAGCTTGTTTCAGCATTATGTGTTTTTTCAATAGCTCTTAGTCTCTCTCTTTTTCTTATTGTAGAAAAACTTAGGGTAGGTGTTGAAAACGGTTTTACTAATACAATAAGTGATGCGGATTTAATTGTTGGATCCCGTTCTGGTCCCTTACAACTTCTTCTCTACACAGTTTTTCATATGGGTTCAGCTACTAATAATATTAAATATTCTTCTTATAAGGAGTTTCGAGACAATGATGCGATTAAGTGGACGATTCCAATTTCCCTAGGAGATTCCTATAAGGGACATAGAGTTGTCGCTACTAATGAAAACTTTTATAAGCATTACCGTTTTTTTGAAACTAAAAAAATTGAAATGGGAGAAGGTCTTTGGGCCACGGATATCTTCGATGTGGTACTTGGTTCACAGGTGGCAAAAAAACAAAATTTAAAACTTGGGGATTCTTTGGTCTTAAGCCATGGTGTTTCTACAAGATCTGTTCTAGATCATAAAGATAGTCCATTTAAAGTTACTGGAATTATGAAACCTACAGGAACTCCTCTTGATAAATCTGTTTTTATTACCCTTTATGGAATGGAGGCAATGCATATGGGGTGGGAGAGAGGAACCCCTGATTATAATAATCTCCCGGATTATAAAGCTCTTAGCAAAGATGATCTTGAAATTACTCAAATAACGTCTTTTATTCTAAGAGCAAAACGAAGAATTACCTTATTAGGGATACAAAGGTATATATCCCAATTTGAAAAAGAGCCTCTTATGGCCATCATACCTGCTTTAACCCTTGGAGAGCTGTGGAGTTTGTTAGATCAACTAGAAAATGCATTTCTAGGAATAAGTTTTTTTGTTATTCTTATTGGTTTTTTATCCATTCTAATTGCACTTTATATGTCTCTTGATCAAAGAGGCAGAGAGATGGCAATTTTACGATCAGTAGGAGTATCCCCATTGCAAATAACCCTTCTTTTAGTCACTGAAGCTTCTATTCTTTCAATTCTCGGTGGAGTTTTTGGTCTTATTTTTCAATATGGACTCCTGTTTATTATTAATCCGATATTAGAGTCTCAGTACTCAATTTTTATACCCATAGCAGGACCTTCTTTAAGAGAGTTTCTTGTTATAGGTGGTTTTATGCTATTGGGACCTCTTTCTGGGCTTATACCTGCAATTAAGGCCTATAAAACCTCCTTACACCAAGGACTTCTTGTTAAGTAAATGCTAGAAGACTCTCATGCTTGAGCGTATTTATTTAGAAATTTCAAATATATGTAACCTGCAATGCAGTTTTTGTCCTGTCGTAATTAGAGAGAAACAAGTTCTAAATCCTGTTAATTTCAAAAATATTTTGGGACAAGCAAAACCTTTGGCCAAACAAGTTTGTCTGCATTTAATGGGTGAGCCTCTAACTCATCCAAACTTCAAGGAAGTTTTAGATATATCAGATGAGCTTAGTGTTCCTATTCAAATAACAACAAATGGTGTCGTTATTGAAAATAAAAGTAAACATCTTTTTAATTGTAAATCATTAAGGCAGATTAATTTCTCTCTACAAAGTTATAAAGATAATTTTCCAAATCGTCCTCTTGAAGATTACCTGAATCCCATTTTTGATTTCTGTGAAAAGCTAAACGAACTTAGACCTGAGGTTTATATAAATTTAAGACTTTGGCAGCAAAACAGAAATGAAGATATCGGCCAAGA
This sequence comes from uncultured Bacteriovoracaceae bacterium, assembly GCA_964350135.1. Lineage (GTDB taxonomy): Bacteria > Bdellovibrionota > Bacteriovoracia > Bacteriovoracales > Bacteriovoracaceae > CAYGJN01. Next base: position 6,882 of record CAYGJN010000103.1, read on the forward strand.
AGTTCAAGAAATTATCAGTCTTGTGGAAGATAGATTTAAACTTAAAATTAATCGTGGCATTCAGGTAGAGAATATTAAAAGTAAAAGAATTTGGAATAAGCTTTATCTTCATTTCGACAGTCATTTTGACTGGCCAAGTTTTAACTTACCTTTCCAGGGGACAAAGGGGACTTGCCATGCTCTTTCATCTCATGTTGGTATCCATGCAGATGGAACAGTTGTTCCATGTTGTCTTGATAAAGAGGCCCAAATACCTCTTGGGAATTGTTTAGAGCAAGACCTCAAAGAAATACTTAAATCTAAAAGAGCACTCGCTATGAAGAAAGGTTTTGAAAACAATAGTCTAGTTGAAAAATTATGCCAGCATTGCACTTATATCAATCGATTTAAAAAAAAGATGAATACTTTACCGCAATCCCAAGAACCGTACACACTCCTAAATTAAAAAGAATACTCTTTTGAAATTTAAATTGAATAATTAAGGCCACTAAGCAGATAAGTATCGCAAAAAAATCAAATGAACTTAATACAGGTATTTGAAACTCAAGAAAGCTTTGCTTAACCATTGTGTTTTTCATAAATAATGTATTAATCGAGAACCATAAGCTTAAATTAAAAATAACTCCTACAACTGAAGCTGTAATTGCAGTAAGTGCATCTGAGAAAACTTTTTGGCCTTTGATATATTCAATATAAGGAGCAAAAGTAAATATCCAAAGAAAACATGGTGCAAAGGTCATCCAAGTTGTGAGAGTTGATCCAATAAATGCTGCCATATATGGATTTGCAAGATCAGGAATTCGATAAGCTCCCATAAAGCCAACATACTGAACAACTTGAATTAATGGACCAGGTGTTGTTTCTGCTAGTGCAAGTCCGTCAAGCATTTCTCCACTTATAAGCCAACCATGCACACTGACGGCCTCTTGGGCAACATAACTTAGAGCTGCGTAAGCCCCCCCAAAGGTTACCATCGACATTTTACTAAAAAAGATATTGATGGAGTGAAAAGTTGAATCTAAACCAAAGATACTTGCAGTTAACAAAATAGGAGCGATCCAAACCAAAACCCAAATCGTTATTGTTTTTAATGTAGAGCTAAATGGTGGAATCGTTGTTTTAACATCACTTAAAAGTTCATGTTGTTTATAAAATTTTCCATAGAGAACACCTAAAAAACCAGCTCCTATGACAACTAGTGGAAATGCTAGATTGAAAAAAAAGAGTGCTATAAATGCAAGGCTGGCCATCCACCAATAAAAAACAGACTTGAGTGATTTTTTAGAGATCCTATAAAGTGCCGAAGCAACGATTGCAATAATTGCTGGCTTCATTCCATAAAAGAGCCCTTGAACCAGCGGGAGGTCTGTATACATTATATAAAGATAAGAAAGTCCAAGAATGGAAAGAAAACCAGGAAGAATAAATAAACCACCGGCAATTAAACCACCACGCCAACGATCTATTAACCACCCCATATAGGTTGCAAGTTGCTGAGCTTCTGGTCCTGGAAGTAGCATGCAAAAATTTAACGCATGTAAGAAACGGTCTTCAGACACAATTTTATGATCGTCAACAACTGTTTTATGAATCACTGCCATCTGCCCAGCAGGGCCTCCGAAACTATTAGCGGCTACATATCCCCAAATTTTAAATTGCTCTTTAACACTGATTTTTTTCATTAGTCCTCTAAAGTGGGTTTTTAGCATTTTTATATCATATGCAACTTAATTAGTTGGACTAAACAAGAGAAATTATTTGAAATATATTGAACTTATTTGTAACAATCAAGATCTAAGGTTGCACTAAGCTGAGAGAAGGATAGAATCAATAAATATTTATAATAAGTAAGGTTTAACCAGAGGAGATTTCATGAAAAAACCAATTATACACTTGGCCCTTTCTGGATTTGTACTTTCATCATTGGCCATGGCCAGCGGCGGTGGAGATAAAAGTGGTCCACTTCATTGGGCAAAAAGTGGAGACAAAGTAGAAAAATGTAAAGGGATTGCAAAAAAAGGCAATAATGATTGTGGTGCAAATGGCCATAAATGTGGCGGAAAAGCTGCAGTTGATAATGATCCCAATGAATGGGTTTATGTTCCTTCAGGTGTCTGCGAAAAAATCGCTGGAGGCTCTATCTATAAGACAAAAACTGTTAAGTAGTTAAGCTTGTTATTTGACCAGCAACCAAATATTCAAGGCGTAGGCCTAAACTTGCGTCTTGAGTTTATAGATGAAGTTATAAATCAAAAACCTGAATTATCTTTATTAGAAATTATC
>CAYGJN010000104.1:0-6983 GCA_964350135.1 uncultured Bacteriovoracaceae bacterium
TAAGGCCCCTCCAAAAGTTAAAACATAGGCACCCAAGGGTACATGTAACCTTATACGAGTTAAACCATAAACAGAACCTGAAAGCTCAAAAAGATCGAGATTAAGAAGTGCCCAATAAAAAATTTCTTTAAAGATAAAGGCTAAAGCACATGAAAAAAACCATATTGCAAAAAATAATAATGACCAATTTCTCACTAAGCCTGATTTATTAAGCCCCAAAGCCTGAAATAAAAAAAGCTCTTTAGATTTTCTCTCATAAAGAAAAATAACAAACGCAATAATATTAAAAACTGAAATAATAACTATTATTTGCAAAATAAGACCAATTGAAGCTTTTTCTACTTCAACAGCCTCTAAAAGTGGAGCTAGCTCAAACCAAAATGGTTTTACTTGTGTATCTGAATCCAAATGTTCCTGAAGAGAGAGAACCATATCCTCTATCTTTGAGACAAGATCAACTTCATCTGATTGGAATTTTTTAAGAGCTATAAAATTTACTTTTTTACCAAGGCTTAATAACTCTTGGAGCTCATTTCTATTTATATAAACAAAACGGGAGTTTTTTTCAAAAACTCCGTGATCAATAGCGCCTTGAAGCTTAAACTCTTTTGTCTTTGTTAAAGAGCGCAGCTCATTTGATCCAGTTGCCAAGGTTACAACAATACTTTCACCTGGCTTAGCTTCACTCAAGTCTTGTAATTCACTCCCTATAACAATTGATCCCCTTGGAATATTTAAATCTAAACCTGTTACGTCCTTATAAGTTTTATCTACACCTATTAAAACAACCCCTTTGGAATAGTTTTCTAAAAGCATAAATGCATTGGTTCTTACATAAGCTGAATAAGTAATCTCTTTTTCTTTGAAAATGTTTTTCAGTTTTTTATCAACAGTAATAAAATTACTGCCATTATAAAGGACAGCGTCACCAACACTTTTTTTCAACGCTTGTTTAATAGTCGCTTTATAGCCATCCATTAAACCTAAAGTGCAAAGGATAACAGCAATAGAAAACGCAAAGGAAAATGTTACACCAAGAACAAAGCGCAAGCTTGCACGCCCTTCGAGCATAACTTTCAAAAAAGAAAAAGATGTATTCATGACTCTTTAGACTCTGTCTCAAAAAAGGATTCTTTTTTAAGCTGAGGAAAAAGAATAACGTCTCTAATGGTTGGACTATTTGTAAAGAGCATACAAAGGCGATCTATACCAATCCCCTCTCCTGCTGTTGGAGCCATTCCATACTCAAGGGCCCTTACGTAGTCATAATCGACATCGCAAGCTTCAGCATCACCCATCTCTTTAGCAACTGCCTGATCCGCAAAACGCTCCAGTTGGTCAGTTGGATTATTTAACTCAGAGAAGGCGTTTCCAATTTCCCATCCATTTACAAAAAGTTCAAAACGATCCACAAAATCAGGGTTTTCGTCATTACGACGAGACAAAGGAGATACTTCAGTAGGATATTCAGTTATAAAAGTAGGTTGAATTAATTTAGATTCTGCAAACTCTTCAAAACAAAGAAGTAAAAGTTTATGCTCTGAAAGATCTTTTATATCTTCTTTTTTAAATTCTGTTTTACTAACGATCTCTTCAATCATTTTCTCTCTATTAGAGAGGTCTGTCATTGAGAGACTGCTATGTTCAACTGTCGCTTCTCTTAAGGTCTGCCTTTTAAAAGGCTTAGCATAAGAAATTTCACGGTCATTAAAGTTAACAATTTCATTTCCTATAACATCTTTGGCAATTCCCGAGATAAGATCCTCTGTGAAATCCATAAGGTCTTCATAAGTAGCGTAGGCCCAGTACCACTCAATAGTTGTAAACTCAGGGTTATGCTTTAATGAAAGCCCTTCATTTCTAAAGCAACGATTCATTTCAAAAACTCTTGGATATCCTCCAACAATAAGCCTTTTAAGATGTAGTTCAGGTGCAATCCTAAGATTCATATCTAAATCAAGTGCATTATGATGAGTTGCAAACGGCTTGGCAGCAGCACCACCAGCAATAGAGTGAAGCATAGGAGTTTCAACTTCAAGAAAATCATGCTTGTAAAAATAGCTTCTAATATAGCGAACAATCTCTGAACGAGTGCGCAATGTATCTCGAACCTCTTTGTTCATAATCATATCTACATACCTCATGCGATAGCGAAGCTCAGGATCAGTCAGACCATGAAACTTCTCAGGCAAAGGCCTAATACTTTTTGTTAAGACATGAAATTTTTCAGCATGAATTGAAAGCTCACCTTTATTAGTTTTAAAAACAAAACCTTCGGCATAAAGAATATCTCCATACTCAGCTACTTTAAATTCACTAAAGTCTTCATTCGCGACATCACCCTTTCTCACATAAAGCTGAAATCTTTCTGTTCCATCGTCTAAGGTAAAAAATCCTGCTTTTCCAAAGCTTCTAGCAAGCATGGCACGACCAGCGATTTTAAATACTTCTTTATTATTAGCAGCAGCTTGCTCAAGCTCCTCTTTTGACATGTCTTTGAAGCGCTCTTTTAAATCCTTAAATGCAACGTTTGGAGTCAAACCATTTTTATATGGGTTTATATTGAGAGATTCTAAGCGTTTACGTTTTTCCAGGCGGCTTAAAACTTGTTCATTATAGAGCTTAGTCCACTTTTTTATGTATTGCTTACGGATTTTCTTTGGATCTTTGGCCATAACCACCTCAATTTAAAAAGGTTAGCTTAGCACAGGGGCTTTGTTTTTGGTATAATCAGCCTGCATTATTCTTTGCTTTGATTAAGAGAAGACCACTGCAAATAGGACTTCATAAATGAGTCTAGATCACCGTCTAGCACCTTATCAGGGTTTCCAGATTCATGACCAGAGCGCAAATCTTTAACCATCTTATAAGGATGAAGTACATAAGAGCGAATCTGTGACCCCCAACCAATTTCTTTTTTACCGGCTTCAACTTCTGCCTGCTGGGCACGCTTATCCTCTAATGCCTTTTCATAAAGCCTGGACTTCAATATTTTCATGGCCATGGCCTTGTTTTGTAACTGGGATCTCTCATTCTGGCACGCAACAACTATCCCTGAGGGATTATGGGTTATCCTTACAGCTGAATCAGTTGTATTCACTGACTGCCCTCCTGCACCGCCTGATCGATAAACATCTATTCTTAAATCTTTATCTTCAATTTCAATTTCAATTTCATCATCGATCTCAGGGGAAACAAAAATTGATGCGAATGATGTATGCCTTCTTGCATTAGAGTCAAATGGAGAAATTCTCACAAGACGGTGAATACCTGTCTCGCTCTTAAGGTTTCCGTAAGCATAAGGCCCACTAACTATAAAGGTTGTTGATTTAATTCCAGCAGCATCACCAGGCTGCATATCCATCTCACTTAAAGAATAACCATTTTTTTCTGACCATTTGATAAGCATTCGATGAAGCATTGAGGCCCAATCGCAAGACTCTGTTCCACCTGCACCAGCATTAATGGATACAATAGCGTTATTGGGGTCCATCTCTTCACCCAAAAGTGATTTATGCTCAGCAGACTCAAAACTAGATTTTAAATTATTAAAAACCACTAAAGCTTCGGTAATTGAATCTTTGTCACCTTGCTCAGCATATTCAAGAAGGATTTCAAATTCATCCCGAACTTCTTTAAGCTCAAGATAAACTTTCACACTTGACTCTAGAATTGATTTTTCTTTTTGAATTTTAGCAGCGCTATCACTATCGTCCCAAAAGCCTGAAAGGGCCATCATCTGTTCAATATCAGCTAGGCGATGTTGTTTTTGTTCAACATCAAAGTGACCTCCGAAGTCTTTCTATACCTTCATCAATTAAACCTAACTCAGTTTTTTTTTGTCCGAGTTCCAATAACTGCGATTCACTCATTACTACTCCAGTCCAAATGACTATAAAGATAATCTACTAACAAAAATTCTTTTTCCTGCATAATTTTTTCTTCAGCTTTGCTCTTTTCATGATCATAGCCAAGCAGATGCAAAAGCCCATGAGAAAATAAGTGAACAATCTCTTCTTCAATTGTAATTTTATTCTCTTTAGCCTGAAGTTTAGCTTGATTCATAGAAATGACAATATCCCCTAAATGAATCACACCTAAATCCCCTGCCCCTTCAGATCTTAAGTTTTCATGGACAGGGAATGAAAGTACATCTGTCGCATAATCTTTTTCTCTAAAATCCTGATTGAGTTTTTTGATTTGATGATCTTTTACAAAACTAAGGCTCATCTCCACACTCTGCTCTGCTTTCAATTCAACACCTAGTTTTGACCAAATTTCAGATATAAAAGGAGCACATTTTTCAAGAGCATCCTGTGTTTTTTGATGGGTAGCAATTTGCCAGTCAATTATTAAATTCATTCTTATCAATGTAGCGAAAAGAGAATCAAAAGTCATAAAAGGCTATATGTGTCATGGAAGATGGATTAGGATTACGGTATAAAATCATATGGAAAATAAAGAATTCTCTGAATTACTAAAGATTGTGGCCAAACTTCGTGACCCTAAAGATGGCTGTCCCTGGGATTTAGAACAAGATCACAACTCTCTTCTTCGCTACCTTATAGAAGAGTCTTATGAATATGTCGATGCTGTTGAGAGTGGCGATGATAAAAAAATGGAAGATGAGTTAGGAGATGTACTCTTTCAAGTTCTTCTCCATTCAAAAATTGGAAGCGAGCGAAGTGCTTTTGATATTGATTCTGTCTCAAAAAATCTTAAAGAGAAAATCATAGAAAGGCATCCCCATGTTTTTCAGACTGGGTCTTCTAAATTAACAGCTCAAGAAGTAGAAAAAAATTGGGAAAGCAGAAAAAAGAAGAAAGGAAATCAAGCTTTAACAAATGATCTTCTTAAGTTCCCATCACTATTTTCAGCTTTTAAGATAGGAAAAAAAACAGAAAAAATTAATTTTGACTGGGAGGATCACTCCCAAGTTCTCTATAAAGTTGAAGAAGAATGGCAGGAGCTTAAAGAAGAACTTACTCCTCATAGACCGATGAACCATGAAAAAATAGCTGAAGAAATGGGTGATCTACTTTTTAGTATGGCCCAGCTTGCAAGACACCTCGGACTTAATCCTGAAGAGACCTTAAGATCGGCCAACAAAAAATTTCTTAATCGCTTTCAAAAGATGGAACACTTAATTAAAAATTCAGGATATGATCTTACTCATATGACCCAATCAGAAATGGATGTTTACTGGGATAAGGTAAAGCAATATGAAAGAGAAAAATAATCGCCTTTACAATTGCTCCTTACCTATAGTTGCTCTTACAGGCTCTATAGCAACTGGAAAATCAACCGTAAAAGATATTTTTAAAAACCTTGGTCGCGATATTATTGATGCAGATCAATTAGTTAAAGAAATTTACACATTTCCCCATGTGAAAAATCAAATCTCTTCAATTAACCCCAAATATATTGATGGAAATAATATTGAGTTTGAAATTCTTCGCACTGATTTCTTTAACGATGCTGAGCTTAGAAAAAAAGTAGAAGATATTATTTTCAATGAGATCCCTAGTTTATTTTTAAAAAAAGTTAAAAAAAGCCAATCTCCTTTTGTTATTTATGATATCCCACTACTTTATGAAAAGGATTTGCTCAAAGAAGTTGACTTCATTATTCTCAGCCACTGCACTTCTGACCAGCAAATAGAGCGATTAATAAGTCGGGATAAGATTTCAGAAGATCTTGCGATAAAAATGATTAACTCACAACTTCCAATTGACAAAAAAAAAGACAAAGCTGATTTCATTATAGATAATAGCAAAGATAAAAAGGACCTTTATCCACAAGTAGAAAAGGTCCTTGAAATATTAAAAGAAAAATTCTAATTACTGTGCATATCCCTCTAGAGAAATGCTTAAAACATCATCGGCCTTACCATTATTAAAAGTCACACTCATCTGCTCACTTACAGCACCTTGATCAACTGCTGTTGCACTAATAAAAATCTCGCAATGAGCACCCACAGCTAAAGTATCATGACAGTTATGACTTCCATTACCTAATACAAAATTTTGAGTTGAAATATTCACAAGTACACCTGTTGCATCTTTCGCCCCAACATTTCTAACTCTAATCACTTCTGTTACAGGGTTTTGTCCGATATCACCAAAATCACCTCTAAAGGCACCGCTTACTTCTAAAACAGCATCTTCAGAAGCCTTGCCGTCAATGCTTCTGATAGAAGCAATTGCTCTAGTATTTCCAGTAACACGAGCAAGTCTATCCGAAAGCATATCATTTAAAGATAAACGCCCTTCAGTTTCAAAATACTCTTTAAGGCCTTCCATTTTCCTAAAAAGTTTTTTCATCTCACTTCTACCCTTGCGGCTCAACAAATCATCTTCCATTTCAATAATTCTATCACTATCCATTAAGCTCTTTAATTTAAACGAACCATAGCTAGCATAAATCTTAGCAATGGCCGGGTCTGCAGAAACAACCTTAGTAATTTTATCTTTAGCTTCTTTAGTCAGAAGCATTCCATAAGCTCCATCACTATTAATTAGATCTGCTACTGTAATTGTACCAACCTGCTTACTTAAAATCTTAAGGCCAAGAATTCGTGGATCTTCCTGAACACCAAGAAGTGCCATGATTTGATCATAAGAAAGTTTCCCATCATTTTTAAGAACAGCAAGAACTTGAATTATTCTTGGATCACTAAACCCAAGCTGGTTCAATAATTCAGAGATAGAGTTTGCCTGTGCAATCCCAACTTGAGCTCCACTATTAGGAGTCACAAGATCCGTTACATCAATTTTGCTAGGTGTTTCGTCATCCACAAGAGTGTCACTTAAATCAATTTCTTTAGGCTCTTTTTTCTTAAAAAGCCCTGTAATTGTACTAAAGATATTTCCTATATCTAACTTGCCCCCATTAAAAATATTTCCAATGATAGAGCCTATAGGATTACTACTACCTGAACCACTATCAGAAGAGCCTCCCCCAAAAAGATTACCAAAAATTGA
>CAYGJN010000104.1:7083-9138 GCA_964350135.1 uncultured Bacteriovoracaceae bacterium
GAAGAGCCTCCCCCAAAAAGATTACCAAAAATTGAACTCAACGGGTTACTACTCTTACTGGTACTTTGTGGGACTTGACCACCAGAAGCTACATAATTATACAACTCTGGATTTTGCTTTAGAAGATCAACATCAACTTTGCCTTCTTTGTCCGTTATAACGGCCAATTCTTGCTGCATTTGTAATGCTTTTTCTTCTTCTTTTTTCTTTTTGCTTTTTCCAAATAGGCTTCCAACAACACTTGTTATCATGCTAATAGGGCTAAACCCTCCAGCTCCTCCCCCAATAACTCCAAGTATTGTGTCAAAAATTCCGGCGTTTGCGTGCAATGAAAAGCACAACGTAAGTAAAATGATCTTAGTTCTCATAAATCAACCTCTGCTTTAACAACATCAATATTAACTTCAACAACTCTCTCAACTGCTTCCAAACTAGCGCTATGTTTGATCACTTCAGTATATTTATTAAAAGGGGAATCCGTGACTGGATCAAGTGAAGAGAAATTAAAACTAGTTTTTCTGATTTATTTTAGGGAGTTATAATTTTTTTGATACCAAGCTAATTAATTCCAATAAGTTAAACTGTCATTATTAGTTTGCAATTTTAATGTTTTTTTCTAGGCCTGTGCCTCAGCATTACGTCTAGGCTTATTTATTGAGGGTCTTGCTTCAAGCACTTGTTTAGTGAGAGTTTTGCGTTTAAGGGTCTCTTTATAGTTAACAAAAATACCTTTAAGCTCTTTTATCATGTCAGCTTCTGTTTCACTTGTCTTTTTATTCAAATGAGTTTGCTTTGAAAATAATTGCCTTGTTTCTTTATTTTCTTCTTTAAACCTTTGAATACTGGTAGAGAGAGCTGCTTTGATTTTTGGAGTCTTCACTTTCTCTGAAATCATCTCAAATTTTGTTAATAAAATATCTAGATCTCTAAGACCTTTGGTTAAATGATCAAAGGCCATATCAAAGCTTTTAGCATTATATTTTATCTGATCAAGAGAGCCTTCTATCATATGATTGGGCTGTCCTTTACGAACTTGAACTTGTGCTTTTGCAACTGCTTCTTGCAGTTGGGCTCTTGTATTATGAACATCTGACTGAGTATTTTTTAAAAATGCTTTAACTCGATGAATATCTTCAAATGAAGCATTTTGAGATAATTGTTGATTCAATAATTCAACAGCATTATCCGCAATGATATTAAAATCATTTATAAGTGTCTGATGAATTTGAATAATTCGATTAGTTCCTTGCGCACTTTCATCTCCTGCTCTTGCATATGAAACAATGGCTTCCTTCAAATCAACAAACTGTTTTTTAAATTTTATCTGATTAGAGATGAGCTCTTGCAAGAAAACAAGTGCTTGCTGGTTTCTTGTCTCTAGATTTGTTTTTTCAAGATCAAGTTTTTCTATTTGAGAAAGAAGTCCTGTTCTTTCGAGTGCGACTGAATCACTAAGTGCATAAAACTTATCATAAACATCATCGATGCCTGAGTCAAAAAACTGATCCTGGACGGCCTTAAGCTCTGACTTAATATCACCTCTTTCAATAAAACTAGTAAGGATTTTCTTGATGGGCTGAGTGATACTAAGTGCTTGGTTGTTAATCGTTTGCTCCATAAAACTAAGAGGGTAGAAAAATACAATAATCCGTTTCTCATCTGAGTGGTTAACCGCTGATACATACATTTCATACGGTTTGGGATTATCAAGTTTATCTGACTTAACTTTAATTTGGAAAATTCCTGAGTTTCCAGTCTGTAATGCATCGACTACAGGGTCAACCTCATCGAGGTTTGTAAATTGATGAAGGTAATCCCACGTAACAAGATCATCTTGAATTTTTTCTTTATTTAGTTTCCACTCATCACAGAAATGTTCATTACCCCAAGTGACTTTTAAATCTGAATCCAACATAATTGCAGAAAATGGAACTCCTTCTTGAAAGAAAGAACCAAAACTCATTCTTTTATGAATATAACGATATAGTCTATCAGCTTCATTTCTAAAAGTCCCTACCAAATCACTAAAATCATCTTTTGTGACAATCAATCTAT
>CAYGJN010000105.1:0-9038 GCA_964350135.1 uncultured Bacteriovoracaceae bacterium
TCTTGAGATAAGAACTGATGGCAATTGGCAATCTGTCGACAAGCAAAAAACTAATAGTGCTGGAAGAATTGTATTCAACAGTGAATCTAAAGCTGGAGTTTACCGCTTAACTTTTGAACTCGACCCTTATTTTAAGGCCCAGAATAAAGAACATTTTTTCGTTCGAACACCTGTTGTTTTTAATATTACTGATACGAATCGCAAGTATCATGTCCCATTACTTTTAAATCCTTATGGATATTCAACTTATAGAGGAAGTTAGTGAGCTTTAAGATCTCTTATTATAATGACTATATGTCAGAGAATTTTGCTAAATATCTTTTAGCAAAGACCAAGTCCCCTTTTGGAGTACAAGGTCTTTCTATGGTGGGAGAACCGGGAGGACTTGAAAATAAAGAGTCTCTTAATTTTTTAGTAGAACTTTATCAATTAGTTCAAGATGATCTTAAAAAAGTTCTTGATCAAAGAATCGCTGATCGTAAGTTTATTGACTCTAGAACTCTTTCTTGCAAAGCCTATAATGAAAAGCTTAAAAATAGGCCAGGCTCAATTGAGTACAAGACAATCCTAGGTGAAAAGGACTCTAAAGACAGAATCATTATAGGTCCTCACTCTAAAGACTACGTAAAAAGTAATAATAAAGCGGTCGCAGAAATCCCTGGTTACCTGCAAGGCTATCATGTAACTCTTTTTGGTCCACCAGACAATGCTAAGATGTGTGTGAATGCGATGAATGCATTTCATCGAAAACTTAAGGGGGAGCCAGCAATTGTTTCTGAGCTTGTTAATAATATAGACTATACTCCCAAATGGGGTGCTGATAATGAAGACTCTAAAACTCCAATGCATGAAGATTTAAAGTCAGCAGGAGTTAATCTTTCAAAATCCCTTGACCATGATCTTAATTTTACAGATGAAAAAGGGAAAGAATATAAGCTAGCAGACTCACATCTTTCTCATGCTATTAAACGTTTTCCAGGACTTGCTCTGCCATCTTTTTTCTTATTTTATAATGATGAGCCAATGCCTTTGCATCTTTATGATTTTGCTCTTCATGTTTTTAAAAATTGGCATAATCCTGAAGCCCTAGTGTTCTATGTTCCTAAATTAGAAAATGAAGAAGAAGCTCGTTATATCCACAAACTGATGGAAAACACAGAGAAGCTTATTCAAAAAATTCATCCTGAATATAAGCTAGGAACGATAAGGCTTATGATTGTGCTTGAAAACCCAAGGGCCGTCTTTCGAGTAAATGAAATTATGGATGAACTATATCCTTATTTTGTAGGTGCGAGCCTTGGCTGGCATGATTACTTGGGCTCTACGGCAAGATTATTTAAAAATGATCCCAATTATAGAATTCCAGTTAAAGCAGATCCAGATATTGTTATTAAATATATCAAGGCCTCTCATCACCTGCTTTCAGACGTTGTTGGTGAACGGGGAGGAATTAAAGTAGGAGGAATGTACGGGATACTTCCAATTACTTATGATCTTGAGAGTTCATCTTTGCAGGTTACAATATATGGTTATATCCGAGATGTTATTACTCAATTAAAAAGAAATCTAAATGGGTTCTGGGTTGCTCATCCTGACTTTGTACGAATTGGCATCGCCTTAGTAGAAGCATGGAAAAGGTCTGATGATTCATTAGAGAAATTGGTCAAAGGTCTTTTACAAAAAAAATATCATAAAGAAATTATGGATTTTATTAATGGAGCAGACATAGAAGGACTAGATCTCAATGATCCACTTTATGCACGTTCTTTAATTGTTGCAGATGTTGGTGAGTCTAATATTATTGCCAACAACCATCCAGATGAAATTCGTTATAATGTATTTCAATCTTTGCAGTATATAACTGACTGGCTGACAGGGAATGGTTGCGTTGCCTTGCCAACAGTTATTGCAGATACTCCTGTCCGAATTATGGATGATCTTGCAACAGCAGAAAGGTCTCGCTGGGAAGTTTGGCATGAGATTCATCATAACAGGTTTGATCTTTTTGAATTTTTGAAAATCGCCCATGAAGAACTTCATTTTATTAGAAAAGATCTTTCTAATGATAAAAAAATTGTTCAGGTTAAATGGAGCGAAGAAAATGCCAAATGGTACCCTGTTGCCATGAAGCTTATGATAAAGCTTATGACTGATGATGGCCCTGCAGAATTTGCACCAGAGCTTTTATTACCTTTTACAGTTGAAGAAATTAGAGAGGCAAATGATCCTTGGACAAAGGCCTTTGAAGTTGATCCAGTAAAGTTTTCTTTAAAAGATGAGATTACACGATTTAATTATTATTTTGAAAATTGTGGAGAGCTCTCTTTTGCAAAAATACTATCTAAAAACTTAGCTATAGATATAAACCAAATTAATGATCTCATTCTAGCTTTTGATAAAGATCAAATTATAAATGCCGCTTATTTTCATGGTAATATTGGAGAATCAAAAGCAACTTTAGACCATAAGGCATTACAGGAACAGGCTGGAGTCGAAGAATCTTTATCCAATGATCTAAGTTCTTGGGGAAAAAAATATCAAGATAAGTTTGGCTTCAAGTTTTTAGTTTCGGCCAAGGGAAAATCTGGTCAAGAGATGCTTGATATTTTAAAGAAAAGATATAATCAGTCCTATGAGCAAGAATTAAATGAGGCCAGACTTGCTCTTTTTGAGATCACAAAAAAAAGAATAGTTGCGGAGCCTTTAAATCAAGTTAAGCAGTCTATTGAAAACCTAAAAAAAAAGTTTAAAGTCCCTGGCCTTCAAGTAGCATTAACTTTTGATGCTAAAAATATACAAACTCTCAGTTTTGGAAAAAGAGATAATAAGAAACCTGTTGAAGCGAATACTTTTTTTGAGATAGCCTCTCTTTCAAAAACCATCGGGACAGCTCTGGCCCTAGAGATTTTTAAGAAACAAGATATTTCTCTTGATGTCCCAGTCAATAAGCTACTTGAAAGATTTGGCTCAGATTATCAAATACCTAAGGGTGATAAAGTTCAACTGCAACATCTTATGAATCACAGTGCCCTTAATATGCATTATGTAAATGGAGTCCCATTAGGTGAGACAATGCCTGAGATCTCAGAGTTTTTACAGGGACTTCCAAAGTATGGCTATGAACCTATTGCTGTTGCTAATGAGCCTGGTACAAAGTTTCAGTATTCAGGAGCTGGCTTTATTTTATTAGAATACCTTGTTGAGCTTATCACTAAGAAAAAGTTTTCAAATCTATTATTAGAGTTTTTAAGAAAACTTAATATTTCTGAGTTAAAACCAGTTATCTGTGAAAATTATGCTTTTGGCTATAAAGATAATGGAGTAGAAGTTTCTGGTACCAGGATGCAGTTTCCATTAATTGCTGCAGGAATGATGGGAAGCGCTCGAGGAATGCTGGAGTTTTTAACAAAACTTTATAATGCTTACAAAGATTACAAAATAGATAAAACCTTAAGTCATGATACAGCAGTTTCAATGCTTTATGGTCAAAATCTAGGCTCAAGAGAGTTTATGAATTGTGATATGGGGCTTGGTGTTTTTACAACAGAGATGGGAAAAAACCGAGTTATGATTCATCAGGGAGCCAATGATGGCTACAGAGCTTTATTTTTATATTGTTTCCATGGCCCTGATGAGGGAAAGGGATTTTCTGTTTGTGCTAATGGGGAATTAGAAGCTGTTCATCTTATCGCTCAGTGTACGCAGCTTATACTTAAAGAAATGAGTTTTTCAGGTATAGATTTTGATTTATTTGTAGATCATTTTGCATATAAAAATATGAAACAAGAAGAAGTTGTTAATCTTGGCTATAAGCAACTTATCTTCAATGCTTTTGAATCAGACCTACCAGAGATCTATAAAAATAAAGAGATAGATCCGTTAAATCATTTTAATATACTTATTGATGCACAGATTTTATCAGTTACTGATCAAAGCTTTGCAAGAGCATCAAATTTGCTCTCTGCCTTTAAACCGGTTTTTGAGCCTGAAGCTTTTGGTCGGTTTGGAAAACTTATGGATTCTTGGGAGTCAAAAAGACATAATTATCTTGAAAAAGAGACTTTGCATTTAAAGTTAAAAAAGTCTTCAGATTTAAATTACGCATTTCTTTCAACTGAGTATCATGATGGCAATCAAGTAGAGTTTGTAGAAATACTTGGTTTGCAAAAAAATAACTGGATTGAAATTCTTCCTAAGACTTCAATGGAGGGACATAGCTATAGAAAAATTAAAGTAGAAAAAATAAAAGAAATTTCTGAAGTTAAAGTTTTTATATACCCAGATGGAGGGTTTACTCGTTTAGGCCTTTATAATGAATTACCTGAGGATCTAAAAAGTGAGTATAAACAAATTAAAGACTCTAGGCCCATTAGGTTTTCTCATCCTGTACCAATTCCTGCCAAGCCTTTGTACTTAGACGGTATAGAAGCAAGTATAACTATAGCTGAAGACACTGATCTTGCTTGCGAAGCTTTTGGAGCTAAAATAATAAGCTCAACTAATGAACATTATAGCCCAAGTCGCAGAATTCTATCTCCCTATGGATCTTTGGATATGTTTGATGGTCTAGAAAATGCTAGATCAAGAGATAGAAACAATAAAGAAGAAGTCATTATTCAATTAGCAAAGAGATCAAAACTAGAACGAGTAGATTTAGACTTTCGTTTTTTTATTAATAATAACCCTCAGTTTATTGAAATCTACGGAAAATCTGACGAGAAATGGAAACAACTTGTAAAAAAGGATTATATAAAACCTTTTAGAGGGAATTTTAAATCATATAAAATTAATGATGATTTAGATTTTTCTGAGTTGAAAATAATCCTTTTTCCTGATGGTGGACTTAATAGAGTACATGTCTATGGGAAAAAATAAGAAAGATAATCTCATTGTTGAAAGAGCTGTTAATCTATCGTTGATAGAAATATTTCTAGGCTCGCTTTTACATACTTTACGAATTCCTTTTTCAGGACATTTTCTTTCTCTAAATCAGGGTTTTTTTCTTTGTTATTTTGTAAAACGTACTAGTTCAAGAAAACAAGCTGCAAAATCTGTTTTTGAAATATCTATGGTTGTGGCCATCATGAAATCTTTGGCGCCTATAGGAAAAAAACTAGGTCCTATGATTAGTATTTCAATGCAAGGTCTATGGTATAGCTTAGGGATTTTAGTTTTAGGGCGAGGTTTGCTAGGCCAAATTGCTGGGATGATTTTTTTATCACTTTGGGCATTCATTCAACCTTTTATTACTTATTTTCTTATGTATGGAACTGATCTCATTTCTGCTTTTGAGTATTTTACAAATAAAATGCAGGGCTATCTTAGCGTAAAAAATGAGATTCTTATTTTTGGCATCACTTTATTAATTGGTCTCAAGTTAATAATAGCAAGTCTTATCCCGATTGTTTTAAAGTTTTTAAAAGATGATCAAGTTCATCAATATGAATATTATCTAAAAAAAATCTCACCTATTAGAAAAGAAAAAAAAGAATATTCCCCATTAATAGGCGCCTTGAAAGATATTACAAAACTTCCTATGATTCTCTCTTTTTTATTAATGGGTTGTTTTTTTTATTTTCATGGTGAAGAGCAAGCCCTTATCTTGTGGAAGATTCTTAGGGCCATAGCGATAGCTTTTATTATTTTTTATCTAATAAGAAATCCATTCCTTTCTAAGTTTATAGGCTCTATGGCAAAGAAAAGGAGCTTTCTAAACAGGTTGTATTATTTAGCTGGTTTAGGAAAAAAGAAAATAGAGTCTCTTACCTGAAGAAGCTGTGCCATAATTGAGATACTTATTTCCTCAGGGTCATTGGACCCAATAGGAAGACCTAGAGGGATTATAAGACGATCCAGGAATTCTTGGGACACACCTAGCTCTTTAAGATCTTTTTTAACAACAATAGCTTTTTGCTTAGATCCGATAACCCCAATATAGGGAGCATTTGGGAAAAGCTTATAGATTTCAAAAAGAATAGGTACATCATGGGCATGTCCTTGAGTCATAGAAATAAAAAAAGTTTTCTCCGTAAACTTAGAAACTGCCTCTTTAGGGTTTTTTAAACAAAGAGTTTTTGCGCCTTCAAGCTTATCGATCCATTCCTGTCTATGATCAATAATAGTTAGCTGACAATTAAGTTTTAAAAGTCCTCGGCTGAGCGCTTGAGATATATGGCCGGCCCCAAAAAGTGCAATAGGCCAAGAGTTTCCAGGAAAGTGCTCAAATAAAAAGCTAGCTTCACCACCACAGGTCATTCCAATATCTTTTTGCAAATTCCAAGTAATACTTATGGGAGTAGTTTTAGTATCAGATCTTAAAAGCTCTTGAGCTTTGTCTATTGCAGCAGCTTCAACTTTTCCTCCGCCAATTGTTCCTGCTTGCAAACCATTTTTGGTTACGATGCACTTGGCTCCTGGGTCTTGCGGAGCTGAGCCACGATAGGCTGTCATTGTAATTAAAACAAAAGAGACTCCTGCTTTTTCAAAGTCCAAAGCTTTTTGCCAAATCATTTTTCAAACTCCAAAAATGCTTGGCCTTGAATTTCTCTAAGAAGTACTTCATTGGTTGCTGGGATTTTTATTCTAGGATATTCGGATTTTTTATCTTTTAAATAAGTAAGAGCATTTTGAGCAGCAGTCCAAATACTTAAGGCCAAGAGAAGAGGTGGTTCACCTACGGCCTTCGTTCCTCTTACGTTGGCATAATTTTCATCATTAGAGAGAAGCTGAATATCGAAATGCCTAGGCATATCCTGAATGTTTGGAATTTTATAAGTACTAGGGGCGTGAGAAAGAAGAAGTCCTTGTTCACTATAAAAAAGATTTTCCGTTGTTACCCAACCCATTCCTTGAACAAATGCACCAGCAACTTGTCCTAAATCTAGTTCTTTATTTACAGGGCGTCCAAGGTCCATAAGGATTTCACTAGAGTCTACTTTTAGTTCACCAGTATCTCTATTGATTGTAACCTCACTTAAAGCAGTTCCTTGTGTGTAATAGAGAAATGCATTCCCTTGCCCGGAGATTTTATTAAACTCTATGCCTGGTATTTTATAATGAGCATAATCCGAAAGACTTATACGGTTAAGATATGCCTCTAGTACTAATTCTTTAAATTTAATTTTTTTATCAGGTGAAGATTTGTAAAACGCAAAACCATCTTCAAAAGCTATATCAAAATAACAAGCTTTGCCAGAGTTCCAATCAGATCCTTCATTAGGGTCTTTAAGTGTAAGGTCTTGTTGCTCTAATTCTACTTCTGGTTGTGTGCCAAGACCTGCAGTTCCTTTGGCCCAGTTCTCTCTAGGGATCTCTAGGAGCTTTATAGCAAGCTCACTTAGACGTTTTTTAATTTTACGAGCAGCGATTAAGGCTGCCGCTCCATTAAGATCAGTTCCCGTGCTAGCAGCAGTGGGGGATGTATTGGCATTCTTATCAGTTCTGGTTGGCATTACTCTAGCATCAGATCTCTTAAGTCCAAGTTCTGACGTAACAAGTTCAGAAATTCTAGAGTTTACCCCTTGCCCCATTTCTGTTGCACCAGTCGCGATCTGCAACGTTCCGTCTTGGTGAATAATCACCATGGCATTGGCCTGGTTTAAAAACCTGGTTGTAAAAGAAATACCAAATTTAACAGCAGTTAAAGAAAGTCCTTTAATAAATTGATTATTATTTTTATTAAACTCTATAATTTTTTGTCTGCGGTTTTGATACTCAGAACTTTTTTCAAGTTTTTCAAAAAGTTGCGGTAGGCAATTATTTTCAACTTTTTGTCCATAATGAGTAGTGTGTTTGTCATCTTTATCTTGATAAACATTAAGCTTTCTAATCTCTAATGGATCCTTGCAAAGCTTGTGAGCAATCTCTTCAATGATACGCTCAATAGTTGCGACTCCCTTAGGTCCACCAAACCCTCTAAAAGCAGTATGGGGATGATGGTTTGTTTTACAAACCTGTCCTTCAATATGGGCATGAGCAATATAATAAGCGTTATCGCAATGGAGCATGGCACGCTCCATAATGGCAGTTGATAGGTCAGCATAAGCTCCGGCATCGGAGAAAAGCTTAATTTTGAGAGCGAGAATTTCACCTTTATCATTGAATCCAACTTCATAGTCATTTTGGAAAGGGTTACGTTTTCCTGTCATAATCATATCGTCATCTTTAGTAAGAGCAATACGAACAGGTGAGTTTAGTTTTTGTGCAGCTAAAGCGGCCATGGCAGCAAAAGGTGCTGCTTGAGATTCTTTACCTCCAAAACCTCCGCCCATTCTTTTAACAATACAGACCACATCTTTAGAACTAAGTCCTAGAGCATGGGCCACCACATGCTGAGTTTCCGTAGGGTGTTGGCTAGAGCTATGAATTTCAATTTGGTTATCTTCTAATGGGTACGCAATAGTTACTTGGCTTTCCAAGTAGAAATGATCCGCTGCCTGGATTTCTAATTGTCCAGAGATTGTATATGGGCTTTCTTTTAAGGCCTTTTCAGCATTACCTTTTTTAATAGAGCGTGGATCAGCAATAAAAGATTTTTTCTCTCTTGCTTCATCAATAGACATAACTGCAGGCAAATCGTCATAATCAATTTCAACTAGTTGTTTTGCATACTGAACATCAACGAGGTTTTTTCCAACGAGTATTGCAATAGGCTCTCCTGCATATTGAGCGGTATGAGAGGCGAGAATAGGCTGGTCTTGAAAAATTGTTCCCCAAAGATTGTGAGAAAAATCATCTCCAGTAAACCCTGCTATAATATTTTCTTCTTTTAAGGCCTTATCAAAATTAATAGATTTTATCTTGGCATGAGCTCGCGTTGAAAATATTACATCACAAAAAAGTTCATTTTTTAGAATCGCTCTGTCATCAACGTACTCACTTTTTCCAGTTACATGAGTATGAGCTGAGTCGTGAGGAAGACTCATGGTCTCACCTCAGATAAAAATCTCTTGATATAATTTGAAACAAGAACTCGTCTATAAGCAGCACTTGCTCTTAGATCACTTAAAGGAGTGAATTCAGACTGTGCAATTTCACAG
>CAYGJN010000106.1:0-9005 GCA_964350135.1 uncultured Bacteriovoracaceae bacterium
TCAAAAAGCTCAGATGGAAATTGGTGTTCACGGTATTCACCCAGAAATTTTAAAACTTGTGGGTGCTCTTAACTACAGAACTTCTTATACACAAAACCAATACCAACATGCTCTTGAGGCAGCCTTTCTTGCTGGAGCAATGGCCGCTGAACTTGGACAAAATGTTAAACAAGCGAGAAGAGCAGGACTTTTACATGATATTGGAAAAGTTCTAGATGCATCAGCTGAAGGCTCTCATGCCGTAATTGGTGCAGACTTCGCGAGAAAGTTTGGAGAACATCCAGATATTGTTCATGCTATTAGAGCTCACCACGATGATGAAAAACCAGAATCAGTTTTAGCACATATTGTTGCTGCATCTGATGCTCTTTCTGGAGCTCGCCCAGGAGCCCGTAAGGCAATGCAAGAGTCATATGTTTCAAGACTTTCAGATATTGAAGCTATTGTGAATTCATTTGAAGGTGTTTCTAGATCTTATGCAATTAGCGCTGGTAGAGAGGTTAGAGTATTAGTTGAAAACGATAAAATCGATGATGCTCAGACTGTTATGCTCTCTAGAGATATAGCGAAGAAAATTGAAGAGGAAATGAGTTATCCAGGAACAATTAAGATTACAGTTCTTCGTGAAACTAAGGCCGTAGGGGTTGCAAAATAGTACGCAATCCTGATTATTCACAATATCAGTTAAGGGCAATGCTACTCTCGATAGCAGTAGTATTTGCCCTGATCTCTTCTGGAATCCACACATTTGTATGTTTAATTGTTGGCTATTTTTGGTGCTACTGGGTGTATTTTGACCTAAAACCAACTAGTACTCAACTTAGGAATGTGAAATTTAATAATGGAAGGCTTTCTTTTTTAAATTTTATTAATTTTAGTTTCGATGCTCTTAATAAATTTATTAATAAGAGAAATGATATAAAAATCGCTTTTCTTTTAAGACAACTTTCTCCCCATATTCTTTTTCTTCTTTTTTGGTTGGCATTGGGAGTTGGTTATCAGTGGTATTTTGTTTTTCTAGGTAGCTTAGCTTTTGAAGCAACAAAGAATATAAAGACAATTAATGAATTAAAAGAGATTAAATCAAGGTTTCAATTTTAGACTGAAAGCTCTTTAGACTATGATCTCTTAACAAAGACGATTTAAAATCTCCGTTATCAATATCTTCAAATAAATAGCGACTTAATCCTTTAAACCTTTTTAAAATATGCTCATCAGTTAAATCATTCTTGTACTCATTATAAAGGGCCCTAAAATATTTGATTATGTTTTGAGTTCTTAAGTAGAGAAGAAAGTCTTGATCATTAGAAATCTCTTCAATATTTTTTTGATAGTTTTTATACAGACTTGCTAGCCATGGAGTTTTCAGAGCGCCACGAGCGGCCATGACTCCGTGACATCCGGTGTATTCAAACATCTTTTTAATATCTAAGGGAGACCAAATATCTCCATTTCCTATAATAGGAATACTCGCTAGGTTCACAGCTTTTTTTAAATAATCCCAATTGGCTATGCCTTTATACATTTGGTCTCTTGTACGTCCATGAATAGTAAGTGCTTCAACTCCAAGATCTTCTAAAGTCTTAATGATAAGTTCAAAATCTTTATCATCGTGATAACCCACACGAATTTTACAGGTGAAATGTCCTTTGAAATTTTCTCTAATTTTTTGTACGACAAAGCTCATGGCCCCTAAGTCTTCAAGTAAATAGGCTCCACCTTTATGCCCGTTGACCTTTTTGGAAGGGCAACCCAAGTTCAGATCTAGCCAATTTAAGTTTAGATCTTGAATTTGTTGCAATGTTTTGGAAATGTTAGATTTTTCTGTTGCAAGAATTTGAAAATATGTTTTTTCTCTGAGCTCTGGAGTTGCAAGTGTGTAAGCACCAAAATGGTTCGCAATATGTTGATCTTTGTAATTGCCGTTGGAGGGAATCCTTAAAAAATCACAGGCATAGAAGTCCCAACCTCCAAATTCATTAAAAATAATCTTGCGATAAATATCGTCAGTTACACCTTCCATGGGTGCTAAAAAGATCGAATTTTCTGGAATCACTGCATTCATTGCCAGGCAGTATAGATGAGTGGACATCTCCTGAAAACCCTTTTCAGGAGAGCATTTGAGTGTTTAATATATACCGGGAGTTTATATGCCTAATATAGAAATCAAAGCACATTTAGCTGATATAGATAATGCTCATAAAATTGCTAATGAGTTGGATACAAAACTAGTTGGAATTGATCATCAAGTTGATACGTATTTTAAGGTCCCTCAGGGTCGTATGAAACTAAGAGAATCCAGTCTTTCTGGTGCAACTTTGATTCCCTATTTAAGATCAAATCAAAAAGGTCCTAAAAAAAGTCTTTATGCGCTTTTGAAATCAGATCGGCCTGAGACTTCAAAAAGTATCTTAACTGAAATTTTTGGTGTTGAAAAAATTGTAAAAAAAGAACGTGCAATTTATCTTTATGAAAATGTTCGCATTCATCTAGATACAGTGGAAGGGCTTGGAACATTTCTTGAGTTTGAAGCAGTTTATAATGATGACACCAAAGAGGCACAATTAAGAGAGCAGAAAAAAGTTGATGAACTTATGAATAAATTTTTGATTACTAAAGAAAGTCTTCTTACCAATTCATACGGTGAGCTAGTGGAGTGGAAAAATGATTAAATTATTAATTGCTAGTTGTTTAACGTTTAGTATTGCTCAGGCCCAATTACCTAGTCATGTGCTTTTAGATATACTTGATAGCGAATTTGTAGAAGTTGAAGACCTGCTAGACTCTTGGAATGACGAAAATATAAATAATCTCTCTCTTTTTCTTCACTGTTATACTTTAAATGATAAACTTGATCTTATCTCTAGAGTGCGAAACGAGATCCATGATTACAAAGAAGAATACTCTTTTATTGATGAATTCCAGGAAGCAGTTTTAGGACCTTTTGCAAAATTTGAAAACCATATAGATGAAGCTTTAGAAGTATGTGGCGCTGATGTTTCTGCAGAATGGGAAGAGGGAAAATTAAATGCTCAAAATCAACGATTAATGAGTGCTTCTATTGAGCTTATGGAATTCGTTAAGGCAATCAGAAAAATATAATGAAAATAGTTCTCATCTTTTTTTTAGCTTCCTTTGCATTTGCTGAAATTCCCCATGAAGTAAAACTAGATATTTTTGATAATAATTATTTGAAAATAGAACGAGCAGTTAATAGATGGTCTTACGACAATATTAATAGCTTTACCGTAACCCTTCATTGCCTTGATATTGTAAGGCTTAATGATGAGTTAAAAGAGCTTCATAACAAGGTTTGGAGTTATCAAGTAAAATATTTTTATGAAAAAGATTTTGTTAAGGCCGTATTCCTTTATTTTTCAGTTTTTGAATATAATATTTCTCAAGCTTTTTACGCTTGCATAAGCAATGATTCCTCTGAGTGGAACTCAATGGCCTTAGGCAATCAAAATGAACTTCTCAAGGCTGCTGATATCCAACTTGGATATTTTTCTGATATACAATAATTCATATGGATAAAATTAGAGTTTCAATTGCAGCATTTTGGGATGAAGCAGCTCCTGGTGTGAGTCTTTGGATGCAAAGACGTGAAGATAGCGGCGAGCTTCAGGGTCTTTGGGAGTTTCCTGGAGGCAAGGTAGAAGAAGGAGAATCGCTTGAAGACGCTATGCGCAGAGAGGTGCAAGAGGAAGTAGGAATTGATATCTCAGATATTGAAAGCTCTAAACTTTTTAATATTTATCCCCACCAGTTTAAGACTAAGCAAGTTTACCTCCATGTATTCCTTGTAGGCTTTAGAAATCTAGGCACCAAGGGTAAATGGTTCAAATTTGAATCAGATCAAGATATAAAGGATCTCTCAAAGGATATACCTCCAGCAAATACAAAAATTATTGGAGATATTGTGAACTATATTGAAAACCTTAAAAATGAGAATGCAATAGACCTTATATGGAACTAATTTCAAATATTTCTCAATTCTATCTTTTATCGCTAAGCCTGGGCCTAAGCCTGTTTTCGTTATTAGTAAATACCAAAATGACAGGAGTTGGATTCTATAAAGTCTTGCTTGGAGTGATCGGTGGCTCGATGGTCATCTCTTTTACCCTTTGTCTTTTGGATCAAGCAAATATAGAAGTTATCTTTTTTTATGTATTATGCTTTGTCGTTATAAGTCTTCTTTTTACAAAGCATGCAGACGAAAGAAGTTATTTCATGTGGGGGCTTTACGGTATTAAGGTTTCTTTAATTGGGCTAATTTCATATTTTATTATTAATAATAACGAAACTTTTTATTATTTTCTTTCATCCATGGCCCTTTTGGGCTGTGTGACTTTTACGATGCTTTTAGGGCATTGGTATTTAGTAACACCTAAATTAACGGAGCGCCCTTTGGCAATAGGGCTTATGATTATGTGGTTTGTTTTGCTTGTGAAAATAGGCATTACAATTTTTGGATATTTTGAGTCTCAAGACTTTTTTGAATCAGGAACTCTTTTGGGAATGGGGTATAGTTTTAACTGGCTTATGCTTTTGATGAGAGTCGGTTGGGGGTATCTCATAATTTCAATTATGAGTTTTTTCACTTGGAAACTTGTTAAGATGAGGTCTTTGCAAAGTGCAACAGGGATTTTATACGTTATGACTTTCTTTGTTTTTATGGGAGAGTTAATTTCTTCTTATCTCTATTATAATTATGGGCTTTTAATATGATGACAGTAACACTTACTTGTAGTGAATGCGGTTCGGCCGTTAATATTCATCCTGATACTTCTGCAAATACAGCACAATGCAGAGTATGTAGTCATGAAATTGATGTAAAGTTCAATGCTGATCACGAAAATAATATTCTTAAAGATTGCCCACATTGTGAAAGAAAAGATTTTTATTCTCAAAAAGATTTTAATAGAAAAATTGGTGTTATTCTTTTTGTTATTGCTGCAGTTTTATCTATTTGGACTTATGGGATTAGTTTTATTGTTCTTTATGCTTTTGACTTTTTGCTTTTTAGAAAACTTGCAAAGGTTGCAATTTGCTATAAATGCAACACTGTCTTTAGAAATATTGCAAATATAGATGAGATTCATGAGTTTAATCATGAAATGAATGATCGTATTATTTATGCTGATCATGATTTTGGTGGCAAACCACTTGAGCACTAAAAACATAGTTTTTTCACATGCTAATGGCTTCCCTGGTCATACATATAAAAAATTTCTAAATGAGTTTGATGATTTTAATATTAGCTATATAAATATTTATGGTATGGGGAATTTTCCAGTTGATCTTAATTGGAAAAGCTTAACTCAAGAGTTGATTTCTCATATTGAGGAAAACTTTTCTGAAAAAGTGATTGCTCTTGGGCATTCCTTTGGCGGAGTGATTAGTTATTTTGCGGCTTCCTTGAGACCAGACCTTATTTCTCGAGTGATTGCTATTGATCCCCCCCTTTTTGGACCACATAAAAGATATCCCATGGGGGCACTTCGACTTATAGGAAAAGAAGGTCTTGTTTTTAAGCTACCTGCTCAGGCCAAAAAAAGAAAAAACTTTTTTGAATCAAGGGAAGAGGCTGCAAAACTTTTAAGAAGAAAAAAGCTATTTAAAAACTTTGATGAAGATTGTTTTAATAGTTATATCGAAGAAGGTTTTGTTAAGCAGGGCAGAGGATACTCTCTCTCCATCCCCCCTGAATTAGAGTCTGAATTGTTTAGATTAGTTCCCTGTATTATTCCAAATCATTGGCTCAGTCCAAAGGACGCCTTTATTTTTTCATCTAAAACATCAGGCGTTCATGATAAGAAGGATAAAAAATGGCTTTCAAGTCTACAAGGTACAGAATTAATAGAATATAGCTCCGCGGGCCATATGTGGCCTCTAGAGAAGCCAAAAGATTGTGCAAATATTGTAAAATCAGTTATTTAGAGGTAAAGATCGACTAAACTAATCTATTAAACAAACCGATATTATGACATAATGATTAAATGATGGTTTTTACAGGAGCTTTCAAATAAAACGTCCTTCGATTAGTTCTTTTATAGAACTTCAAATAGAAAACATTGACGAGGAACCAGACTCGAGGAGCTTAGCTAGAGGATCTCAGAAATGAGTGAAACAGTTGAGGTCATTTTTCTTATTATCTCTATTATACTCTCAGGATTTTACTCAGGCTCTGAGGCTGCGCTTGTTTCTATTAGTGTAGATAGATTAAAAAGATTGATGGAAGAAAAAGATAGTAGGGCCTTTGAATTTCTTTTAAACAAGCCCCATGCGGTTATGAATACAATTCTTCTAGGTAATAATGTTGTTAATATTTTTGCAGCTTCTCTTGCTACTAATATTTCGGCTCGTTATTTTGATGATCAAGCTCTTGCTATTAGTGTTGGTATAACGACAGCTCTTATTTTAATTTTTGGAGAGATTACTCCTAAGACTTTTGCAAGAACTCACGCAGAGAGATTGGCCATTCCCATATTGAGAATTCTACAAGTTAATTATTTTCTCTTTTACCCAGTGGTTCGGTTGATTACATTACTTATTCGTAGTGTTTTAGGAAAAAATGCTCAAATTAGAGGGCATGTTGTAACTAAAAGAGATATTGAGTATTTGGTTAACCGTGCAGAGGAAGATCAAACCATAGACTCAAAACAAATTGATCTCTTAAATTCAATACTTGAATTCCCTAAAATTAAAGTTAAAGACATAATGATTCCTCGCTCGAAAATTGTTTCTATTGCTATAGATGCAGAGTTTGAAGTTATTATTAATGTGATTAAAGAAAGTGGTCATTCTCGTTATCCTGTTTTTGATAGCGAACTTGATGAGATGCTTGGATTTCTTCATGTAAAAGATTTGGCCTTTATTTCCAGAGGTCAGCCCTTTGATATATCTTCATACCTCAAACCACCATTTTTTGTTTACGAACATATGAAAATTCAGGCTGTGTTTGATCATATGAATAGACGTAAAGCGCACCTTGCACTTGTTAAAGATGAGACTGGTCTAATAGTAGGTATTATTACTCTTGAAGATATTATGGAAGAGATCTTTGGAGATATTGTTGATGAGCATGATGCTATTGAAGATACAGTTGAAGGTTCTCAGCCTGCGCAAATTAATGGTTCAGGAATAATCGTTTCTGGTTCTATTTCTTTAAGAGATCTTGATAATACATATGATGTTGGAATTCCTTTGAATGATAATTATTCGACTCTTACAGGTTTTCTCTTAGATACCCTTGGTGATAATTTTCCAAAGTCTGGACAAATTGTTTTTTGGGAAGGTTTTTCTTTTGAACTAAAAAAGATAGAGAACCATCTAATTGAAGAGGTCTATATTACCAAGGTTAAAGATAGAGAAAGTTCTTCCACCGAGAATACTTAAATTTCGAATTCTTTAATTACAATATCCCCAATTACTTTGGCCCTACAACTTAAACGCAGCTTTTTACTTTCATCAAATTTATAAGTTTTATAAACAGAGGCTAGAGTATCTGCCTCAACCTCTCCGGGTTGGTCTAAGTTTTCCGCGCCTTCCAGGACTTCAACTTTACAAGCGCTACAAGACCCAGAAAGGCAGCCATGGGGAAGCTCAAAACCATGTCTTTCTAGACCTTCAAAAAGCACCTCATTGTTCTTTAATTCAAAGGATTTAGACTCGTTATTAGCTTGTTTTAGTGACACAGTGGGCATGTTACTTACGTCCTTGTTATTTTATAAGAATTCAGCACGTTATCATAGTACACCCCCCGTGAAATTTTAAGGGAGAAATTGAATGACATTATTTGAAAATATGTATTCCATGGGTCACGAGCAAGTTGCTTACTTTAGTGACGACTCTTGCGGACTTAAGGCCATTGTAGCTATTCATGATACGACTCTTGGTCCAGCTCTTGGTGGTTGCAGAATGTGGCCTTACGCCTCTGAGCAAGACGCATTAACGGATGTTCTAAGACTTTCTAAGGGAATGACTTATAAAGCTTCTATCTCTGGCCTAAACCTTGGTGGTGGGAAAGCAGTTATTATTGGTGACCCTAAAAAAGATAAATCTGAAGCACTCTTTAGATCTTTTGGTCGTTTTATTAAATCATTGAATGGTCGTTATATAACAGCAGAAGATGTGAATATTGGTGTTGAAGATATCGAACATATTTACACAGAGACTTCTAATGTTGTTGGAGTTGCAAAAACACATGGTGGTTCTGGAAATCCTGCTCCATACACTGCTCGCGGAGTTTTTCGTGGCATTGAAGCTGCTTGTACTAAAGTCTATGGTTCAAAAGATTTAAAGGGCAAAGTTATTGCTGTTCAGGGAGTTGGCTCAGTTGGTACTTACCTTTCTCAATATCTTGACGAAGGTGGCGCAAAGATTCTTTTTACAGATATTAACGAAGACAATATTAAGCGTATGAAAGAACAAGTTCCAAATGCTGAGTTTGTAAACCCTGATGAGATTTATTCTTTAGACTGCGATATTTTTGCTCCTTGTGCTCTTGGTGCTGTTATCAATGATGACACAATCGACAAACTTAAATGTAAAATTATTGCAGGTGCTGCTAATAACCAACTTAAAGAAGATCGTCATGGAAATATCATTCGTGAAAAAGGTATTCTTTATGCTCCAGATTATCTTATCAATGCAGGTGGTTTGATGAATGTATCTATCGAGTATGAGGGATGGAGTGATGAGAAATCAAAAAGAATGGTTGATACAATTTACGATAAAACGATTGAGATATTTAAAATAAGTGAAGAACAGAATATTCCAGTTCATCAAGCAACAGACCTTCTTGCTGAAAAAAGAATTGAATCTCTTAAAAATATCAAATCAAATTACCTTGGTAAGAATCTCCACCTCTTCCCAGGAAGACAAACACGTCACCAAAATCAAACTTTATAAAATTTATCTGACAAAAGAGCATAAAAAACTTTTTTGTCAGATATATATCCCCCTGTAATTTAATGTCAGAGCTTTACCGTCACGTTTTT
>CAYGJN010000107.1:0-8968 GCA_964350135.1 uncultured Bacteriovoracaceae bacterium
AGTAATCACCGTATTATCTTGTTTTTTCTCAATAATATCTTCAAAAGCCTGCCAAGAGCCCAAATCATTCCAATCAAAATTCGCCTTCATCATGGCCATTTGATTTGATTTTTCAACAACTGCATAGTCGATAGATATTTTGGGAAGTTGATTGTACTGAGCGAGATTATTTAAAAGAGTATTTTCAAACTTCATAAACTCAGGTGCATGATTTTCAAACTCAGTCATGAACCGGCTAAGACTACCAGTAAAAAGCCCTGCATTCCAAAGATAGTTTCCTGATGCAAGATACTTAGTTGCTATTTTTTCATTTGGCTTTTCCTTAAAAGACTTTACTTTAAACCCGCTCTTAAGCTCAGCTCCCTTTTCAATATAGCCAAAACCAGTATGCGGAAATTGAGGAGAGATTCCAATAACAACTAAATGATCCGTTGTCTTTGCGAGCTCTGCTGATGATTTTAAATCATCACAAAAAGCTTTCTCATTTAAGATAATATGATCTGAGGAAATAATAGAAACCATATCAGTAGGCTGCATTCCTTTTTTTCTCAGCTCTAATAAAGAGAGAAAAATACAAGGAGCAGTATTTCTTCCTTCAGGCTCTAAAATAAGTGGATCTTTCATATCAGGATGGCATTGCTCTAAGGCCAAATCTTTTTGATCCTCAGTCGTAATAATAAATATTTTAGAATAATCAGTTACCCCACTGGCCCTTTTAATTGTTTTTTGTAAAAGGGACTCATCATCAAAAAAACTATGATATTGCTTAGGTTTATCGAAAGTAGATTTTGGCCAAAGCCTTGTACCTCTTCCGCCGGCCATAATTAAAACATAATGCTTATATGACATGGAAGACCTTACTGAAGTTTTACAATGATATAATCTTGACCTTGAAAGAGGGTTTCCTCTTGTTTGACATATTTCTCTGCATCTCCAACAGAGTCAAAGACACCTAAACCAACTCTAAACCATATACCTTTTCCATCAATTGGTACTTCGTTTATAATAGGGTAATAACCTCTGCCCTTAAAGCCGTCTGCAAACCTCTTGGCCTGATCAACCTCAGGGTAAGAACCTAATTGGATTGTCCATTTTCCTTTATGAGCGTTTTCATTGA
This sequence comes from uncultured Bacteriovoracaceae bacterium, assembly GCA_964350135.1. GTDB lineage: Bacteria > Bdellovibrionota > Bacteriovoracia > Bacteriovoracales > Bacteriovoracaceae > CAYGJN01. The sequence continues at coordinate 1,118 of CAYGJN010000107.1, forward strand.
GGTCATCAATTATCTGCTTTCTTTCTGTAGAGACAGGGTCAGTCTTTGTAGGCGTGACTTGATTAAGCTTTGGAGCAATCGCAGGCTCATCTGGTTTAGCCACTTCATCTAACTTCTCAAATTTCTCTTCTAAGGCCCTTTGGTTATCAATATTGATTTGGGCATTATCAACTTTCATCTCACCCTGGATATCTTGAACATCCTCTTCAACTGCTGACTTAAGTTCAATAAGATCTCTTTCCTCTTGGGAAAAACCTTGGGCCTTGTAAGTAAACTCTTGACCAACTTTCACTCCAAAAGTGAACGATGCCACACCCACTAATAACATAATGGTGAGTATGATAAATACTTCTAATCGATCAAAGACGAACAGTTTTGCTTTCTCATTCATATAATTTTATTTTATCCGAGGCCTAATCTATTGCAACTGGTAAGTGCTAGGCAAAACACTCCGCTTTAAAAACTGGACCAGTTGTTTGGTCTTTCAATTATTATATCACGAACTTAGCCACACAAAACATTGGCATTTCATTTGCTCTAAAAAAGTAAAGGAGTATCAATGAAACTAAACCAAAATGGTCAAGGACTTATGGAATATATAATTATTTCCTGCCTTGTGGGTATTTTCTGCTTAGCTGCAATGAATAAATACGGGAGCACCATGAATAAGTACCTACGCAAAATGAATACTGAGGTTGATAGCAATTTACGAAAACTCTATAAATGATTCTCGAATATATATTAGGCATACTATTGCTCGTTTCTTTAAGCTTTGGTTCTTGGAATTTTATTCAAAAATCTAAATGTCATGCACTAGCTCACGAACAAGGAGTTGAAGCCTTAAGCAAGCACCTTGCCTCAATTAAATTTCAAGTTCCTACCGTTTGCAAGACAAGAGTTTTTGTTAATAAAGAAAATAATCTGTTTAGTTTTAAATTTGATAAAAAAGAGATCAGTTTTGAATTACAAAAAATTAATAAAAAATAATCACGGATCAATTTCATCTATTGTTGTTCTTATAATACTAATACTTCTGGCCCTTAGTTTTATTCATTATTTTACCATTGCTAAAGTTGAAAAGAAGTTAATCTTAAGAACTACTCAATATCTATGCCTAAGATCATTTACTGCTAAGACTGATGAATTAGTTACTGAGGTTAAGCGTGTGGATGAGATCATAAAGGGGATTAATTTTGCACTTATGGCAGCTTCATTCAAACCCCCTCTTAGAAAAGCTCTCGAGATTAAAAAGAAGTCTTGGATACAGTATGCAAATATAATTCATAACAAGTACTTGCTCGGTCTTATAAATCCAAAGACTTGTAAAATGCTTAGAAAAAAGATCACTAGTCCCTACTCTCATTTATTAGGACAGCTTAAAAGAGATCAATATGATCTTAGCCAATTTAAATCAAAGTATTATTTTTTCATATTAGGAAAGTCTTTTTCTCTTTGGGGATATAAAGCATTTAAAAAGGATGAAAAATGGTTAATACACGAAAGTCCTGCCAAAAAGGATTTATCTTTTTTGAGGCACTCGTTTGGAGCACTGTGATTCTTGGATTGGTACTTATAAATTTTGAAATAAGAAGAAAGCATGAAAGAAAATTGGATGCAATTTATAAAGACTTCGCAAATCATTGGTCAAAGTACTCGTGAGAGATTAAAACTTTCTTTGGCCATTATGCTTAGCAGCCTGATGCTCTTTATGCTTTTCTCTCCCACTGTTAAACAAAATATAACTTCACCAATTCAGTTGATAGAAAAAGGAAATATTCTTATTGAACTACCAGCAATAAGTTATTTACCTAAAGAGAATTTTCCACTTAAGGCAGCACTTCTTGATAATAAGGGCAGCGTTTTAAGTTCTCCTATTTATATCCACCGAAAAAGATTAATTGAGAGATGGGACAAAGAGATTATGCATTACACATTAGAGGTACCTGATAAAAATATCCCTTATAGTTATTTTCAAAACCAAAACGAATTAAAGATTATTCCCTTTAGTCCGTTGCTTAAGAAAAAGAAAAAAAGAAGGTCTTATGAAATTATTTTTTAGTTTACTGCTGCCAGTAATTTGTTTGAGCACAGAACCCATTCTTATTTCTTATAATGCTCAAGAGAGAAAGGCTCTTGCCCTTAAAAGGGTCATGGTGAAAAACCTTAATCTTCCAAGTGCCCTTATAGATGTTCGCTACCAAGCGCTACCTTGCCAGGCTGATGATTTTAGATTGATTCATTTTTGTATTGAAAAAAATAAACAAGTAGAACTCATTAAATATGAGCAAGAGACAGTGAGAAATGCCTTTGAAGTATTTTTTAAGGAAGAAGAAAATGAAAAATAAAAACTACTTTTTATCCGGGTGGATAGAAAACTTAGGAGTAGTTCCTTTGTTTTTATTTGCAGCTTTTCTTTTAAGACCACTTTTCTTTTTGCGGTTAACTCTTTTAATTCTTGTTACACATGTATTTGAGACCATGATTCAGCTCCAGCTAATATCTTTAAAGAGAATGAAAATAGGATATATGCCCTTGAAAGTCAATCACTTAGCCTGGTCTCTTACCATATTTCAACTACTTAGCTGTTCACCTGCTGTAGGATTTGAGACAAAGATCCTCTCAAAGGGAGAACATCTAGAACTTTTAAGGCCTGAACTCACTCAATACACAAACTCCTCATCGGAGGTCATAAAGACTAGATGGGAGCACCAGACGAAGCAATTACTTATAAAAGGAGAAAAACTTGGCTTCTCTGAGCTTATTATTTGGAATAAAAAATCAAAAGAAGTTTATAAGTTTTATGTGCTTTCAAAAAAAGAACATTTAAAACTTGTTCGAAGTCTGGAGCTTTTAAACAGAGAGGGAATAAAGGCCGAACTGGTTGGAAACCTAATTTCTGTGAATTCAAAAATACAGAATCTTCATCAATACCTTATCATTCAAAAACTTCTTAAGAGCTCAAAGAAAATCATCTACCATAAGTCATCACTTTCAAAGCAACTTCAAAAAGAAATTATTGCAAAAATTTATTTAGAGTTCCAAAGATCTGGTCTAAAAAACTATTCATGTTATTTTGAAAATATTCAAATTTCTTGTTCCTATAGTGAGAGCTTTAAAATCACAAAAGATCTTAAAAAATATTTTCATAACAAATATTTGATTAGCTTTACAAAAAAAATAAATAGAGATGGCCATCAAAACTTTCTTGTAAAGCTTATGATATACCAAATTGAAAGAACAGACGGAGAAGAGATTGGTTTTGGTCTAGATAAACTAAATCTTTCCCCCTTTGATATTATGGACAAAGGGCTTAAGTCTCTTATTGAAGGCAATAGAGGACTTTTAAACCTTAATCATTTAAAAGTCTCAACCCTTGCGACTCCTGAGATTATAATGCAACTTAATCAACCTGCTGAAGTTCAATTAGGAAGTGATATCCCTTTTAACAACTCTCAAGGAGAAAATGCAATCATCTCTTGGAAATTTGCAGGACTTAAACTTAATCTGAAACTAAACGAAGCTTATAGTGGATATCAAATCCAGTATGTCTCTGAGCTTTTAAGGCCAAGCACTGGTGCAACAGGTACAAGCCTTTCTGGCAGCAAGAATAAATCTCACCTTAATATAAAGATCGGAAGACCAGTTAATCTATTTTCTATCGGTATTAAAACTCAAAATGATTTTGAATCCAGGCTTCCATTCATCTCAAAAACTCCACTTTTAGGAAGCCTTTTCACTTCTAGTTCAGAATCAAATAATTACAAGCATATTATTGCCTTGATTGAGTTAAAAAAACTATGAATATGCTTGAGGTGTTTAAATCGAACCTTAAAGAAAGCGTTGAACAAGGTCGTACTTTTAATATTGATCATTTTATCAAATATAATCTTTGTAACGACGAAGAATTAAAAAATATCAATCACTGGTATGAGCAAATCTCTTTAAAAAAACTACTTCTTCTTGCAAACAAAGACTTCTTGGAAGAGATTATTTGTCATGATCATAAAAATATCACAATGATCACAAAAAACTCTAAAACTAAACAAGCAAACCCAGAACAACTCTCTTTAGCAGATTGGGAGCTTGCCTTAAAATATTTAACCCTTAAAAACTCTATACAATGGAATTACTCAAAACCATTTTGTAGTTTTCATATGACCTCAAGTATTGATTTAAGAGTTAGTCTGATTCACAAGGCTTCAACGGGAAATAATAGACCAAAAGTTTTTTTTCGAATTATAAGACCAGCTTCAATTAATTTGGCTTCTTTTCAACTTGCATCGAGGCATGAAAAAATTATTAACCAACTTGTTCAAAATAAAAAAAACATTCTTATTAGTGGCGCTACTGGTTCTGGAAAAACAAGCTTTCTAAGAAGTCTTCTCAATCATAACGGTGAATTTAATCAAGAACATATTATTACAATTGAGGATACTCAGGAGCTTTTTCTAGAGAATTCAAATACGACTTCACTTATAGCCAAGCAGTCTCAAGGTTTTACCATGGAAGACTATTGCTCTTACTCAATGCGTATGAGACCAGATCGATTAATTCTAGGGGAAATTCGCTCTAAGGAAGTAGTCCCTCTTCTACTTTCTTTAAATAATGGACATGAAGGACTTCTTTCAACAATTCATGCAAATTCGGCCAGAGATGCTCTACTTAGAATGGCCACTCTTTTTCAGGTTTATACCCCAAAGGAGCTCTGTTTTGAGATTGTTATGAAGCTTCTAGTTCAGGGAATTCACTATATTATCCACCTTGAAGATAAAAAGGTTACACAAATCATCAAAATCCTTGGTCAAGAAGATGGCCAGCCATTCTTTGAAAATCTTTTTGAAGATTATTCTTATGACGCTATCAGTATTTCGAAGTGACTTATTGCGTGATCAAATAACTAATATTCTTAATTTCTAAGGAGAAGATATGTTTAAGACAGTAGTTGTTTTGATAGTAGCTATTTTTGTATCCGCCCAAGTATTTGCCGGTGGTTATGAAAAAGTAACGATGTGGGGTGCGAAATATTCTTCAATGGGTGGTACGGCCGTTTCTAATGTTGAAGGTGCTGACTCTATCTTTTATAACCCTGCAGGTCTGGCCCATACGGCCAATAATGAGTTTAGTTTTAACTTCTCTCCTACTCTTAGTCAGTTTAAAGGGCCAACTCATTCTAATACAACAGCAAACCCAGGAAGTGGATCTGAGACTTACCCAGGGACTGAGCAAAAATCAGAACAATCGATCTCTCCATTTCTAAGTGTTCTCTTTAGTAAAAAAATTAATGAGAAATTTACGATGGGATTTGGGATCTATCCTGCAGGGGGAACTGCTGCTGATTATAAAGATGTTCCTATTAATGATTTATTTGCAAACCTTGGAAAAGCAGATGTTAAATCAGAGCTTATGATTATTGAAGCTGCTCTTGGTGGCTCTTTTCAACTTAACCAGAACTGGAGTTTTGGTGGTGCTTGGAGACTTTCTCATGCTCAAGGGGAGCTTTCTTCATTTTCTGCTGCTAACGGTGGTCTCGATATTGGAATTAAAACAGAGCTTAAAGATCTTGAAGACCAAGAATTTGATGGCTTTAAATTAGGTATTCAGTTTCAAAATGATGATAAGAATTTTGGTGTCGGACTTACATACAGATCAGAAATTAATTTTGATCTTGAAGGAACAATCGAAGGAACTGCCCAGCTTGCTGCCAATGCTGCTCAACTTCCAACGGAAGGTGGCCGAATTGCTGCTCGAAGTACTCTTCCATACCAAGTTTCTCTAGGTTCATATTATAAATTTCTTGAAAAACATCTTGTAAACGTTGAACTTGTTTATACAGATTATTCTCAAAACTCTGTAATTGATCTTCACGATGGTATATTTGTTGTGAACAATAATGGAGTTAATCTTGCAGATGAAATTCAACAAGGTTGGCGAGATCAATGGAATATTAAATTTGGTTATGAGCTTAATATGGCCAAATTTGATCTAAGGTTTGGTTATGCCCTTACAACTCCAGTTGTTTCTGAAGAGAATGCAAGAGCAACATTTTCATCACCTGGTAATGGACATACTCTAACTGGCGGTGTTGGTTTTGATATAAGAAAAGATCTTATTTTAGACCTTGGTGCTGAGTACTCTTTTGCATCAGGTTCTGGTCAAACTTCAAGACCTACAAGCAAGAGCTCTCGATACTCTCCTATAAGCGGTGAGTTTTCTTCTGAAGCACTTGGTGCTCACTCTTCTCTTAGATGGCGATTCTAAAAGTTTTAAAAGTTCATATAATAAAAAGGCCCTTTAGCAGGGCCTTTTTTTATCTAGTAAGTTTTTTATAAATGATTCTATGAGGACGATCTGCTTGATCCCCTAAGCGGTTGCGGCGATCCTCTTCGTATTGTGAAAAGTTTCCATCATACCAAACCACCTGTGAGTTACCCTCAAAAGCAAGAATATGTGTGGCAATTCTATCTAGAAAGTATCTATCGTGAGAGATAACTACCGCGCACCCTGCAAACTCCATCAGAGCATTTTCAAGGGCACGTAATGTATTTACATCAAGATCGTTTGTAGGCTCATCCAGTAAAAGAACATTTCCCCCTGCAAGCAAAGTCTTAGCTAAGTGGGCCCTGGTTTTTTCACCACCGGAAAGCTCTTTTACTTTTTTCTTTTGGGAATCACCCGAGAATCCAAACTTTGAAACATAGGCACGGACATTAATATCTTGCCCATTGATAGTAAGAATATCGTTATCGCCACCAATCTCTTCTAGTAAGTTTTTATCAGACTCCATAGAACGAGATTGATCAATATAACTAGTCTTAACAGTCTCTCCTACTTTAAAAGTTCCAGCGTCAGGCTTAAGTTCATCAATCATCATTTTAAAAAGTGTAGTCTTTCCAGCACCGTTTGGACCAATGACTCCAACAATCCCACCTGGTGGAAGCTGGAAGCTTAAATCTTCATAAAGCAATTTATCATCAAATGCTTTTTTAATTCCTTGAGCATCAATGACTACATTTCCAAGCCTGTCACTCATTGGAATATAGAGTTCATTAATTTCGTTATAACGCTCTTTTTGCTGACTATAGTTTTTCTCGTAATTATCAATTCTTGCTTTTGATTTTGCATGCCTTGCTTTGGGGCTCGACTTAATCCACTCAAGCTCACTGGCCAGCCATTTTTGTCTTTTAGATTCTGATTTTTCTTCTTGCTGTAAACGTTTTCTTTTTTGATCAAGCCAAGAACTATAATTTCCTTGCCACGGAACACCTTCTCCACGGTCAAGCTCAAGAATCCAGCCAGCAACATTATCAAGAAAGTATCTATCGTGAGTAATAGCGATAACTGTTCCTTTATAATTTTGTAAATGGCGCTCAAGCCATAAAACTGTTTCAGCATCTAAATGGTTTGTAGGCTCGTCTAGTAAAAGAACATCTGGCTCTTGTAAAAGTAAACGACATAAAGCAACTCGTCTGCGCTCTCCACCAGAGAGAATATCAACTTTTGTATCAGCAGGAGGACAACGAAGAGAATCCATGGCCAGATCCAACCTGGAATCCAAATCCCATGCATTAGTCGCATCTAATTTATCTTGGACTTTGGCCTGACGATCAAGAAGTTTATTCATTTCATCATCACTCATAGGCTCCGCAAACTTAGCATTGATCTGCTCAAACTCAGCAAGAAGATCAACAATCTCCTGTGCACCCTCTGAAACTATTTCTCGAACAGTTTTGCCTTCTTCAAGCTTAGGATCCTGAGGAAGATAGCCTACAGAAATTCCCTTATTCATGCTTACATCACCGATAATATAATTGTCATCAACAGAAATAATTCGAACTAGTGTATAAAATCAAA
>CAYGJN010000108.1:0-8942 GCA_964350135.1 uncultured Bacteriovoracaceae bacterium
ATAGTCATCCGATTTATAATTTTTACTCCATTGATAAAACTATAGCTCAGGATTTAGAGTTTGAATCAGAACTTTTCCTTCGCTTGTATATCTACCAGCTCTTCCTGAAACCTGTGCTAGTAGTTGAAAAGCTTTTTCTTGAGATCTAAAGTCAGGATAATTTAATTCGTTATCTACACCAAGGACAATCACCAAATTAACTTTTTTAAAATTATGCCCCTTAGAAAGCATTTGCGTTCCTATTAGAATATCAATTTTTCCTTCATGAAAATCTGATAGTTTTTGCTCTAATGCTGTAAATGTTTTAATCTCGGCCCTATCAAATCGATCTACTTTCGAGTCCTTAAAAATATTTTGTAATACCTCTTGTACTTTTTCAGTACCGAAGCCTTTTTGTGACAAATCGATAACACCACATTTAGGACATTCATTAGGATAGGCTTCTTTGTAGTCGCAATGATGACAAATAAGTTCTTTTTTAAGTTTGTAATACTTAAGTGGAGTTGAGCAGTTCATGCAAAAAAATTGATGACCACATCCAGAACATTGAATATAACTTGAATAACCTAATCGATTGATAAAGATTAAAACCTGCTCCTTTTTTTTAAGAGCTTCACCTATATAATCGATAGACTTATTGCATAATGGCCAACTCTTATAATCTGAATCAATGGATCTTTCCCTTAAGTCTACAAGTTCAATATCAGGTAGCTTAATATTGTTAATTCTTGAACTTAGCCTGTGATAGTATTTTGTATTCTTAAAACTTCGAAGAGACTCCATGGAAGGAGTTGCTGAACCAAGCACGGTTGGAATATTTAATATTGAAGATTTCTTAATAGCAATATCTCTTGCATGATATGGGCAACGATCATCTTGTTTTAATGATGAATCATGTTCTTCATCTACAATTATAAGACCTAGCTTTTGAACAGGAAGAAAAACAGCGCTTCTAACCCCAACAATGAGTTTTGGTGATTGATCGTCTTGCAATAATTTCCATAGCCCATATTTGTCGGAGTTACTAACTGCTGAGTGATAAGTATAAATTGGGCAACTTAACGTCTCTTGAAAGACTTTCATGAATTGCGGGGTTAAATTTATTTCTGGCAAAATAAAAAGAACTGAGTGACCTTTAGAGATAAGCTCTTTCATAAGTTCTATATAAATCGCTGTTTTCCCACTACCTGTTACACCATGAATAAGATGTTTACTAAAACCACTCGCAAGATCTGTTTTAATTGATGTTAATACTTTTGTTTGATCATCACTTATATCAAATCCTAGATCGCCACCACTTCCTTCGTAATGCTTTAATGTGCGAGGTCTTTTCATAGGTTTTGGTAAAATATCAAAAACTAATTTACCGAGACTGTAATGATAGTAATTGGCCATCCATTTTAAAAGATCAAGGTCTGGAGGTAGAATTTTTAACTCTTCTATTTTTTCTGAAATATGCTTAATTTTAAATTCACTATTTTCACTTCCGCCTTTAGAGACAATGCAACCTTTTTCTTTTCTTTTACCTAGAGGTACAGTGACTAACTCGCCTGGCTCTAAAATCTGATCCGACTTATAGGTTAAGATACTTTGCTTCAATGGAAAATTGACTGCGACTTGGTAAAATGAGTCCACTAGAATAAAAACTTCGGTCTGAGTGATTGATCAGTTTTTGACTGCACACTCATTGCATCCCTCAGGGAACTCTTTATCTTCGAATATGTTGCAGGTCTGTAAGTAACATGACGAAGAGAGCTTGTTGTAATTTTAAATTTTCTGTCTGAAATGGTTACAATAATAAACTTAGGGAACTCATGACTTCCATTCATTAAAACATAATCAAACAATTTAGCATTAAAGCTTGTTCCTATGTCATGATGAGAAATTTCAACTAATTTATGATCATCATTGGAAAACTTTGCTGTAGTTTTTTCTAACTTGGCCAAAAGATAAAAAGACTGCCCTTCTTTGATTAACTCCACACTTGGCTGCTTGGTGTAAAAAGCCGATGCTAAAATCTTCTTAATTTTTTGTCTTTCTTCAGGCTCTTCTGGCTTCAGTGGTGATTTCAACTCATCTTTCAGACTTGGTTCATCATTAACACTCTGAAGATATCTTTTGTAACCATTATAAAGAAGCATCTTATCCTTATTAAGGAGATCTTTATTTTCTAAATAGTCAGAATTTGTTTTCTTTAAAAAATTAGATATTACTTTTTCTTCATTTAAAGCAAGAGTCAGTATCATGCCAAAAAACAAATCTTTTTCAACACTAATACCCTTTTTGGTTAAAAAGTATTTTTGAATAGATCCACCTTCATAAAAATAAGATAGCGAATCATTTTTCATAGATATATCGCTGTACTCTGTTTGAAGTAACTCGATTGTTTGATATCGATTTTTATGAAAAAGTAGCTTCACAAATTTTTTATAGTTCTGCTTTTCATCTTCTTCATTTTCTCTTTTTGTTAACTCTTCAATTGTTAAGTTGATAGAGATTGTATCTGCTTCAACTTCTTTATTGCTCGCATTCCTAAAAAGTGATTCTATTGTTGGAATGGCAGCAAAGGAAAGCTGTGTAATAATAAATAAAAAAAGAACAGTCTTAATTTTCATAATTTTTTATCTTTTCCCTAAGTAATTCTAAAGTATAGGACTTTAAATCTTTATCTCTCAAGGCGAACTCAATTGTGGCATTAAGATAGCCCTTGATATTTCCAGTATCAAAACGATCACCTTTAAAAATATGAGCGTAGAAATCTTGTTTTTGAGCTAAAAAATTAATAGCGTCAGTCAATTGATATTCTCCACCTGCACCTCTTGGAATAGACTTAAGAGCTTCGAATATATTTTGATTAAGAATATATCTTCCTGGCGTTGCTAAACGAGTGGGAGCTTTTTCCGGATCTGGTTTTTCAACCATTGAGCTCATTTTATAAGTTCCACCAGAAATCTCTACTCCGTCAATAATCCCATACTTATTAGTTTCTGATTTAGGAACTTCCATTACACCAATAACTGGAGCATTGTTGTAATTACTAGAAACCTCAATCAATTGTTTTGTAACTGGCTCTGAACCTATAACAAGGTCATCACCTAAAAGAACTGCAAAACTCTCATTTTTTTCAATTAAATGCTCAGCACATAATACTGCATGACCAAGACCTAATTGCTCTTTTTGTCTTACTGAAATGACATCTACTGTATTGCCTAGCTCTTTTACAAGTTCTAGCTCTTTAGTTTTTCCATTTTCTTCAAGAAAAGCTTCAAGGCCAGAATTTCTGTCATAAAAGTTTTCGATGGACTCTTTTCCTGAGCTTGTAACAAAGATAAGTTGCTCAATACCTGAGTTAACTGCTTCCATTACCACATAGTGCAGCATAGGAGTATTCAGAATAGGAATCATCTCCTTTGGAATTTCTTTAGTTGCTGGCAGAAATCTTGTTCCTTTTCCAGCTATTGGAATGACAGCCTTTTTGATTTTCATCTATAATAATCCTAGTAACTCTTTCATGGATGAAATATGAGAAATTTTACTTCTTTTTGGATCTTATTCCTAGGGCCTATTTTACTAACTAGCAGCCTCAGCTTTGCTAGAGTAAAAGACTTTCAAACTACAAGACTTAAAGCAACTGCAGGAGCTGGGGTTGGTTCAATATTAATGAATGAATCTGCAATTTTAAACCCTGCACCGGTAGCATTCTTTAATAATTCATCTGTCTATTTACAAACTCAAGAGTATCTCTACGAAGGAGCTGAATTACAGGCAAGTGGTGTTGAAGGACAATATAATCAAAACTCAGACACGCGCGGTGTGATTGTTGCAGATACAAAAAATCAACTTAAAGGTGCTGCTAGTTATACAAAGCAACAAGAAGGTTATGATATTAGAAAACGTATCACGGCCGCTTTAGCTGCTCCCATCTCTGCAAGATCTGCACTTGGTTTTCTTTATAGAAAAACAGAAGATACCAATTACGATTTTATAACAACTGATGGGATTGAAGATAGTTATGACCAACTTGTAGTTGGTGCAACTCATGCTGTTGATGAAGATTTTACTTTAGGTGCAATTGTTGTTGATCCATTTAAAACTAAACCTGAAGACACAAGAGCTATTCTTGGAACTCAATTTATTTTCAAAAGACTTTTAACTATAATGATTGACCTAGGTGCTGATTATACACAAGACCTTGCAGAAACAAGGCAATACCGTGTTGCTACTCAGATCAATGCATTCTCTGATATTTATCTTAGATTTGGTGTTTTTGAAGATCGTGCATTAGATGAAAAAGGTAACGGCATAGGCGTAGCGTGGGTAGGTCCAAAGCTTGTTATCGAAGCCAGTATTCAAAATATTAAAGACTTAGGCCTAAGACCTAATGATGTGCCAACTCCGAGTAAACTTACTGAGACATCCTTTGCAATGTCTTACTTTTTTTAATTATTTCAATAGTTTAAAGTTTGAGTAATTTCCTAAAGAGTTCTACTTCTGAGCCGATAAGACCATACAAGGGTGGAGTATGGTTCAACAGGCATCAAAAAAAGAAAAGAAAAAAAATCTTGATGCGCTTAATAGGCGCTATCAACAACGTATTAGTGTAGCTAAACAGGGCAAGATTGCCATGGAAGCTAATGATTTCCTAAATGCCATTAAATGTTACAACACTTATTTTAAAATCATCGCTGACGTAAAAGAAGTTAGTGATAAAAGAATTAACCCAGGCCTATTTAGCCCTGATACAGAACTGTCTGAAATGATGTTAATCAGCCATATTTACTGGGATCTTGCTAAGATTTATGACCGAACTCCTCACCTAGCAAAAGAGTTCAGTCGATGTCTTTCTCAATTTTCGAGTTTTACGATTGGACATCCTTATCAAATTGTTAACTCTGAGATGCTTAGAAGATATATACGATCTGGAAAGGCGCTTAACAAAAAAGAGTTCCAAGATACTTATCAAAGAATTTATGTAAACTCTAAAAAATGCTATATAGCGACTCATTGCTTTGGTCCTGAACACCAATATACCAATACGATCCGCGCTATAAAGCCTATACTCTTTAAAACCTATATGGGTCACGCATTTGTTGATTCATACTATCGACTATCTCCTTTTCTTGTAGGTTTTTTAAAAAAGCATCCATATATTGATGTTTTTTTTACAAAACTATTCGCAAGGCCAGTCCTTACTCTTTTCTCAAAAATAGTAAATCGTTTTAGAAATTAGCCCCTAGCCTGGAATATCTGGTATTTCATAACTATTACTAGTATAGATAATTGACTCGTCTCATGGTAAAAAAGATTATGAGCAAAGTAGAGAATTCTTTAGAAAATTATCAACTTAATGGAGATCTTTTAAAGATCCATACATATCCTGATCCTATTCTTAAAAAAATAGCAACACCTGTTGAAAACTTTGATGAAAATCTAAAAAAACTTTGCTTTGATATGCTTTTTACAATGTATCACGCTCCTGGCATTGGTTTAGCTGCTCCACAAATTGGTCTTAGCAAAAGAATTTTTGTTATGGATGTTGATTATGATCGAGAACTTATTGAAGGATCGGAAGATGATTACACTCTTTCTAATTTTAAACCACAGGTTTTTATAAATCCTGTTATAAGAGATAAAGAAGGTGAAATTGTTTATCAAGAAGGATGCTTAAGCCTTCCTGGCATTTATGAAGATGTTAAACGGTTTGAATCTTGTGTCGTCGATTATCAAGACTGGAACGGAAACACACATACGATTGAAGCTTCTGAATTATTTGCCATTTGTATTCAACATGAAAATGATCATCTCGATGGAGTTGTTTTTATTGAAAAACTATCTCCTTTAAAATTAGATTTCTATTCTAAAAAGCTAATTAAGCAAAAGAAAAAAGATCGACAGTCCCAAGAACTCGATTAATGAATAAACTCAATACTATATTCATGGGAACTCCAGATATAGGAATACCTTGTCTTGAATACCTTTTTAATAATAAGCAAATTAATTTAAAGGGAGTAGTTTCCCAACCAGACAGACCTTCCGGCCGAGGAAAAAAACTACAATCCCCTCCAATTGCACAGTTCGCAAAAGATAATAGTATTGCTTTATTACAGACTCAAAATATTAATAATGATTTCCACTGGATTGAAGATTTTGGAGACATTGATTTTATTTTGGTTTTTGCATTCTCTCAATTTCTTGGGAGTAAAATTTTAAACTACCCTTCTATTGCTTGTTTTAATATTCATACTTCTCTTCTTCCTAAATATAGAGGCGCAGCTCCCATTCAATATGCTCTTTTAAATAGAGATAAAGAAACAGGTGTTTCTATTCAAAAGATGGTAAAGAAAATGGATGCAGGAGATATCGCTATTGAAAAACCTGTTCTAATTGACCCCCTTGAAACAGGTGGTACCCTTTATAACAAGTTAAAAAATATTGCACCAAAAGCGCTGGATGATCTTATTCTCTCTATTCAGCAAGATACTCTAAGCTTTAAAAAACAAAATGAATCTGAGGTAAGCTTTGCTCCAACTCTTCAAAGAGAGGATGGAAAACTTAATTTTTCAGATCTTTATCTTGAAGTTGATGCTCGCCACAGGGCCCTACAACCATGGCCTGGTAGTTATTGTTTCTTAAATGGTAAAAGGCTCAAGATTCACAAAATCGAAGCTTTTGATAAAAAGCTTTCTCCCCTTGAAGTCTCTACCGCAGAGGGCTTCCTCCTAGTTGGAGTGCAAGATGGATCTATTAGGCTTAGCGAAGTTCAGTTAGAGGGCAAGAAAGCTTGCTCAGATATAGAGCTTCTTAATGGCCTAAGGAGTGAGTTTAAGCTCAGCTAAGTATGTAATTTTTACATGGTTTTTTTTCTAACATAAATCAATACGTAATAGTTACTTAGTATCTAGCATTAACAACGCGCCATGGTAATTAATATCTCGTTTGACTATTTTCAATAAAGAAAAGGCAAGGAGATATTATGAAAACCCTTTTACTTATTTTACTTTCTCTTACGTCCCTAAGTACATTTGCTTATAAGGCTAGAGACTATCGTTATGCCACTACATATAGAGAGTGGGATAGAAGTTTTACTGAGTATCACAGCTACTCTGAGACGAGCTATACAACAACTACTACTTGTAATGGTTATGGTACTTGTTATGAGGGGTTTTATGATGAAAGACCTGTTTATGTTGAAGAAAGACACGTAACAGATACTCAGGTTATTCAAACAACTCAAATTACTAAAAGTTATACTGTATATCGTGACGTAGGTTATTCTGATCCATATGTTACTTACTATACTCATAACGGTAGAGTTGTAAGAAGAAGATACCATCGCCACTCTCATTATCACCATGATTACTATTATTCTAACCACTACCACTCAACAATTATTTATGTTGATTTCTCAACAGTAGAAGGAAAACTTATTACTGGTGCTTACTCAGTAGCAGTTGGTGCTTCTGTACTCGATGGCTGTAGCAGTGATAATGAACTTTGTACTATTCTTGGTGTTGCTTTCCTGGCTGGCGGTGTTGCTTCAAGTATCTCTGCTTCAGAACAGTCCAATAAAGAGTCTGAACTACAAGCAAAAATCCAAGCTGACTCACAGTCTGAACAAGCTGGGGACCTGGATGATTTTAATCCATAAAGTTAAGATAAATTTATAGTTTATAATTAAGGCCTTCGAATGAAGGCCTTTTTTTATAGAGAAGGAAAACCTATATTTGTTTTTGATTTAAAATCTAGGGCAATATCATATCCAGCATCTGCGTGACGTACAATTCCCATTCCTGGATCACTATTGAGTACGCGTGATAATCTTTTATCCATTTCCGGTGTTCCATCAGCAAGAATAACCATACCTGCATGTTGTGAGTAACCAATACCAACGCCGCCACCATGATGAAAACTAGTCCAGCTTGCGCCATTAACTGAGTTAATAAGAATATTTAATAAAGGCCAATCCGAAACTGCATCAGATCCATCAAGCATGGATTCTGTTTCTCTATTTGGTGATGCAACAGAACCACAATCCAAATGATCACGCCCAATAATAATTGGAGCTTTTACTTTTTTCTCTCTAACAAGTTTATTAAAAAGAAGTCCTGCTTTTTCTCTCTCTCCATATTCAAGCCAACATATTCTAGATGGGAGGCCTTGGAAAGCAACCATTTCTCCTGCTTTATTAAGCCAGTTTATTAGTTTTTTATTTTCAGGAAAAAGCTTTTTTAATGCTTCATCAGTGACACGAATATCTTCTGGATCACCTGAAAGTGCTACCCATCTAAAAGGACCGGATCCTTTACAAAACAAAGGCCTTATATAAGCTGGTACAAAGCCGGGAAAATCAAAAGCTTCTTCAACGCCAACTAGCCTTGCACCTTCTCTTAAATTATTTCCATAATCAAAAGTGTGTGATCCTCTTTTTTGAAATTCAAGCATGGCCCTTACGTGATCACCCATGGTTTGATTTGCTAATTCAACATATTTTTTAGGATCACTTGATCTAAGCTTGAAAGCTTGTGCAAGCGTCATTGATCTTGGAACATAACCATTAAGTGGATCATGTGCCGATGTTTGATCAGTAACCATATCAGGAACTATATCTCTAGAAAGAATAAATTCATAAAGATCAGCTGCATTTCCCTCTACTCCAATTGAGTATGCCTTCCCTTCTTCTTTATATTTAAGAGCAAGGTTTAATCCTTCTTCAAAGGAGCTAGCTAAATGATCAAGATATTTAGTTTGTAATCTTTTTTCAATTCTAGATTTATCAATATCTGCACCAAGAAAAACTCCACCCGCCATTTTTACGGCTAACGGTTGAGCTCCACCCATGCCACCTAGGCCCGCAGAAAGGACAAGCCTATTTTTTAAATCTTTATCGGCTCCATAATGTTTCTCGGCAGCGGCCATGAAAGTTTCATATGTACCTTGTAAAA
>CAYGJN010000109.1:0-8675 GCA_964350135.1 uncultured Bacteriovoracaceae bacterium
TCTTCATGTATTTCCAGGATCAACGACAGTAGATGGTTCTAAAACTATTTTTGGTGTTGTTACTGCAAATGCACCAAGTACTGCTTATATGTATAATTGGAAGACAAAGAAAAAAGAAAAATGGACACTTCCAAGTTCTCCTGAGGTATCTACAAAAAACTTTGTAGCGCCAACTCTTGAGTCCTATCCTGCAAGAGACGGTACTCAAATCCCTATGTTTGTTTGGAGACCTAAAGGATGCGTTAATAAAGTTTGTCCTGTTATTGTTAATTTTCATGGGGGACCAGAGTCACAAGCAAAACCATGGTTTAGTCCAAGAAGAGAGTTGTATCTTGAGCAGGGTTATATTTTTGTCGCACCAAATGTAAGGGGCAGTGATGGTTATGGTAAGGCCTGGCTACACTCTGACAATGGCCCCAAAAGACTTGATGTTATTACAGACATAGCTGATGCAGGACTTTATATAAAAAAGTCTTGGGCAAAAGATGGTGTCATACCTAAAGTAGCTGCCTTGGGAGGCTCTTATGGAGGTTATTCAACCTTTATGGCAATGACTATGTTTGCAGGGGTTTATGAAGCGGGAGTTGCTGTAGTTGGTATGAGTAGTCTTTTAAGTTTTTTGGAAAATACAGCACCTTATAGAAGGCATTTAAGAACAAGCGAATATGGTGATCCAGAAAAAGATAGAGAAGCGTTACTTAAGCTATCAGCCATTACTTATTTAGATAAAATTAAAGATCCGCTTCTTATCATTCATGGTGCAACAGATCCAAGAGTACCGGCAGGAGAAGCTATTCAAATATATAATGTTATGGAAGAAAAGGGTTTACCTGGGGAGCTTATCTTATTTGCTGATGAAGGGCATGGGATTAGAAAAAGAAAAAATCAAGTCTTATACTTAGGACATATAATAGAGTTTTTGAATAAGCACTTAAAGTAATTGAAATATTTCAGTTGTTCCAAGATTTTTGATTGAAATGGATTCAACTAATTTATATGAGTCTTTATCCTGAGAGGGGCTAAGTTTTTTTTTATAATTTAGCTCTTTTAAAAGATTATCTGCATGCCAACGTGTTTCGCACTCAATAAGCCAAGGTGTTTTATTAGCATCAATTTTTATAGGAGCAATAAAAATTTTGGACCTAACTAAACTTGTCGTAATATAAAAATTTTGCATTTTAGCTAGCTGATTTCTTCCAAATTCCCGTAACTATCAAACTAGCAAGAACAGTTTTAATCATAAGCCCTAGAGCGAAAGGATAAAAACCTAATGCAAGCAATTTAGAAGTTGGGACGTATAGAGACAGGCCAAGAAGACCAATTGAGAAAATAATAAGATGACCAATAAAAAATAATAAAAGTGCATGAGTTAGTTTTCTATCAAGGCCTTGCTCGCTTAAGTATCCCATGGCCATAGCGGCAAAGAAAAAACCAATTAAGTATCCACCAGTTGGGCCCATAAAAACTGCTAATGTTCCCATTCCTTGAGCAAAAACAGGAAGCCCTGCGGCTCCTTGTAAAAGATAAAGTCCTACTGTGGCACATGCCTTATTTCTTCCATAAAGAGCACCTATAACAAGTACTCCTAAACTTTGAGCGGTAATAGGAACAGGACTAAAGGGAAGGGGAATACTTATTTGTGCTAATAGTGCCAATGTAAAAGATCCAACTAGAACAAGTAAAAGATTTCTAAGTTGTGTGTGATTAGTATCTGCAAATAAATATATGTCCACGTAGCTTTTCATTGAAACCCCTTAAAAAAGTATTAGGCCAAGATAACAAAATTGAAATTAAATGTGTTGACTGAAAGAGTCAGAAAGCGTCAGTTCTTGCTTTGTCCCATGATTTTTGCCAAACAGGTGGAGCCTCTTTTCTTTCATAAGCCCCTTTTTTTAAAAAGGTATAAATCTCACCATAATGTTTAGTTTCTCTAGTATTAAGACGTTTTTGAATATGAAATGGACGTACTTTACTTGGATGATCAATGCCTGCAGCCGCAATCATTTCATAAAATGAGTGAATAGTTGCGCGGTGATAATTTGTGATTCTTGGATGTTTTTCTCGAATCACAAGTCCTGCTGCTAAGCTTTTATTTTGAGTTGCAACACCTGCGGGACAATCGTTGCTATTACATCGCAGGGCCTGAATACAGCCAAGTGCAAACATCATAGCACGGGCCGAATAACAAAGATCAGCACCAAGAGCGACCTTTTTTAACATATCAAAACCTGTTGTGATTTTTCCGCTGGCGATAATTTTAATATGCTGTCTTATTTCACATGCAACAAGTGATCCATGAATAAAAGAAAGAGCGTCGTTTAAAGGATTTCCAATTGAGTTTGAAAACTCAAGAGGAGAGGCTCCTGTTCCGCCCTCAGACCCATCAACTGAAATAAAGTCTGGGTATGTATCGAGTTCTTTCATTGCTTTACAAATAGCAAGAAATTCACTTTTTCTTCCTAGACAGAGCTTGATCCCTACGGGCTTGCCACCACTTAACTCTCTTAATTGTTGAATAAATTTTATAAGACCAAGAGGATTAGAGAATGTTTTATGAGCAGGAGGAGAGTTAACGGTTTTTCCAACTTTTACTCCTCTAATTTCTGCAATTTCTTTAGTTACTTTTCCTGCAGGTAAAATTCCACCATGTCCAGGTTTTGCTCCTTGGCTAAGTTTAATCTCAACCATTTTAATACTTGGTTCAGCTACTCGTTCTTTAAACATTTCAGGGTTAAAATTTCCATCAGTTGTCCGACAACCAAAATATCCTGTTCCAATTTGCCAAATAAGATCTCCGCCATGTTTTAGATGATAGGGGGAAACACCGCCTTCACCAGTATTATGGGCAAAGCCGCCATTTTTTGCACCCAAGTTTAAAGACTCAACAGCCTGTGCACTTAAAGAGCCATAACTCATGGCCGAAATATTTAAAATCGATGCTGAGTAAGGTTGCTTACAATCTTTATTTCCAATAGTTACTCGTGGAAGTTCTGGAGGTAGTTCTAGTGGGGCCATACTATGGTTAATCCATTCATGGCTTTCACAATAATGATCAAGTTTAGAGCCAAAGGGAAGAGTATCTGTAACAGCTTTTGCTCTTTGATAAACAACAGATCTCATCTCTCTATTAAATGGTCTTCCGGAATCATCACTTTCTACAAAGTATTGCTGAATTTCAGGGCGAATAGATTCTAATAAATATCTAAGATTTCCTATTAAAGGATAGTTTCTTCTGATGGCCTGCTTTGTTTGCAGAAAATCTTGGAAAGTTATAAAGGTAACAGGGACCAGAATAATAAATAGATAATATAAAACTCCACTAAGAAAATGCCCACCTAAAAAAGTAAATAGGTTCAACACCAATACAATAAAAACAATGCTATATCTCATAGTCTTATTATCAGAAACTTTCACATTGCCTGCAACAGGCAAATTCTGGTCTTAGCACATTGAGAGTGTGGATCAAACCATGTAGAATACCTTCAGGAGATTTTATGCTAGAAAATGAAAACCCTAGGTATCAAGAATTTGTAAATAATCTACCACCCTACCTTGCAGCCTTTGCTGAGCCTCAAATGTATGATCAATATACTCCAGAGAATCAAGCAGTTTGGCGTTATATAATGAGACAGCTTACTCATTATTTTAAGGATCACGCTCCAAAAGCTTATTTTGAAGGACTAAAAAGAGCGGCTATTCCAATAAATAGAATTCCAAAGATTGAAGAGATGATTGATGGGCTTCAAGAAATTGGTTGGGGGGCAATTTGTGTGAACGGCTTTATCCCACCAGCTGCATTTATGGAATATAACGCTAATAAGGTACTGCCAATCTCAGCAGATATGAGAAGTCTAGTACATCTTCTCTATACTCCAGCTCCTGATATTGTCCATGAAGCTGCCGGCCATGCACCCATTGTGGCAGACTCTGAATACACAGACTTTTTACAAAAAGTTGGTGAGTATGGATCTAAGGCCCTATCTAATAAATATGACAAAAAAGTATATGAAGCTATTCGTAAACTCTCAATTGTAAAAGAATATCCACTCTCAACTGATGAAGAGATTAAAGATGCTCAAGACCAATTAAACTCAGCTATTACTGAAAGAAAAAAACATCCTATGAGTGAGGCTGCTCTTGTCTCAAGATTTCATTGGTGGACAGTAGAATATGGTCTTCTAAAAACTGATGATAAAATGCAAATGTATGGAGCGGGACTTCTTTCAAGCTTAGGGGAGTCTTTTAATTGTCTTGATGAAAAAGTAAAAAAGATAAAGCTTAATATTGATTGCTTGAAAACTGATTACGATATTACAAGAGAGCAGCCTCAGCTTTTTTATGTAGAATCATCAAAAGATCTTTTTCCTGTTCTGGAAGATTTAGCAAATACAATGGCCTTTCGCATAGGTGGTGCTCAATCATTAGAAAAGGCCATTGAGTGTGAAACCTTTTCTACTGCAGTTTACTCTTCAGGAATACAAGTTAGCGGCGTCTTCACAACACTAATTAAAGATTCAAAAGGTCGAGAGGTTTATCTTGGTACAACTGGACCAACGAGTCTGAGTTATAAAAATAAGGAATTAGTTGGCCATGATAGCAGTTATCATGCTCATGGATTTAGCTCACCTGTTGGAAAGCTCAAAGGTTCAGATAAACCATTAAGAGAGCTTAGTTATGTAGAACTTGAAAAATTTGGTATCTCCAAAGGAAAACCTTCTACTCTTATCTTTGAATCAGGGGTTAAAGTTGAAGGTCTTTTAAATGATATTATGAGCAGAAATGGTCAAACTATTCTTATGAGCTTTATTGATTGTACTGTAACTGGACCTTCAGGAGAGTCTTTATTTGAACCTGCTTGGGGAACTTATGATATGGCCGTAGGGGATTCTATAGAGTCTGTTTTTGGTGGACCTGCTGATAAGAAAAATTATAATTTTATAAATCAAAAATCGGATTTTGCAACTCCTTCTATTCAATATAACGAAGATGAAAACAAAGTTTTTGAAATCTACACTGCCCTAAGAGATATGAGAGAAACAGACACTTATAACTTTGATGAAATTCATCAACTTTATAAAAGTGCGGAGTCTCTTGCTCCTAAAAACTGGCTTTTAAAACTTGAGATGGTTGAGCTTTTAAAGAAAAATGGTGATGAAGATTCAGACCTAGAAAAAGAAATTACAACTTCACTTCTTTCACTTAAAAAAGAATCCGAGGAGTTTAAACATTTAATAGATCTTGGTCTTAAGCTTGCTTCTGCCCAAGATTTCCATGAATAATAGATCCATTTAATACTTGGTTTTGGCTGCTCATAAAAATAAGTTCGGCAATTTCTGAAGGCTTTACCAATCTTTCAAAAGCATTGGCCTTTGCTATAGAATCTAAAACTTCTTGATCATTGTTTAAATGGGCCTTAAGCATTTCAGTATCTGTAAAACCAGGACAGATAAGTGTGGTGTGAATATTCTTGCCGGCCAAATCCTGAGCAGTAGCTTTCATCATGCCAGCAAGTGCATGTTTACTAATAATATAAGTATAAGCTCCGGGGACAGCAATTTCACTTAACGTAGACCCAATATAAATAATAGAGCCTTTTTTAATTGATGGAAGAAGAGATTTATTAATTATCTGTGGAGCAATTAAATTGATCCTAAAAACTTCTTCCAGCCTTTTCTCATCAGTTGAATAAATATCATCTTTAAAAAGAGTCGCGGCATTATGAACAATTGCGACTTCACTGGATTTCTTGCAAATATCAACAAGCTCTAATAAGTCTGACTCTTTTAAGTTTTTAAAATCTAAGTTTATATTTGTAATATTTGCGAGATCGCAATTGGTCCTAGAGAGATTAATAACCTCAAAGCCACCATCTAAAAACTTCTTGGCCGCTTGTTTTCCGATTCCTTTACTTGCACCTGTTAGTATTGCTGTTTTCATAAATTCTCAATAAGTAAGATTATCTGTTACGAGTCTTTGGTTTCTATAATCAACATAAAGTTTATAAAGCTTTTGATAAAAAGGACCAGGAGAGTTGATTTTTTGATCGTTAATTAAATTTACTGGAACGATCTCCTTTGTTGAACTTGTAATAAAAGCTTCGTCAGCTTCAAAGGCATCTTGTTCTGTTAAAAGTTTTTCCTCAAACTTGAGATTATTTTCTTTCATAAGGTGAAAGATTTTTTCTCTAGTAATTCCTTTTAAAATTCCTGACTTCATAGGAGGTGTGTAATAGACACCATCTTTTACAGTCCAAAAATTAAAGGTCGTTCCTTCTGTTATCTTTCCATCGAGATTTAACATGATGGCATCAAAAAAGCCTTTTTCTTTAGCTTCTTTAATGGCCATAAGGTTGTTGAGATAATTTCCTGATTTAACATTTGGATCAAGGGATTTAATATCGTTTCTTTTAACACCAGAGATTAAAAGGCTAACACCTTTTTCATACCATTCTTTAGGGTTATTGTTTTGAGGCCTAACAAAAATCACAAAATTATTTTTTGTTGAAAGACTTGGGTCTAATCCAATCTCCCCAGCACCTCTAGATACAACCCATCTAATATAGGCATTATCAAGTTTGGATTGTTTCAAAAGTTTAAAGGTCTCATCCAGGATTTCTTGCTCACTAAAAGAGATCTCCATTCCAATCTGAAAAGCACTATGAAGCATACGCTCCCAATGCTCAGGCCAAAAGGCCATACTCCGATCAAAGGTACGCGTGACCTCGTAGACAGAATCCCCAAACAAAAAACCGCGATCAAAAACAGTTATTTTTGCTTTATCAGGACTTAAGATTTCCCCATTAACGTTTACTAGTTGATTTGTTTGAATAATTCACTCCGCGTTAAAAATCTTTTCAAATATTATCATGGTCCTTATCCAAGGGAAACGTTGACGCTTCATAACAACTTTATAACAATAATATCAATGACATCAAAAATCGCGTTCATTTTATTAAGTCTGGCTTTTTCAACTAATCTTCTAGCGCAAGTTTCTTATGTTCCTGGAAGCGCCACTGCTTTTAGAGACCCTTTTGATGCAGCTGCATCCACTGCTCCTATTCATGTTGATACTAATACTGCAACGACAAGCTCAACTGCCCATGATGCCTTTGTCCCATATACCTTTGAAGATGCAGGTGATGATGGAAACTTAGCCTCTTATGTTGGATCAACTACCCCTGAGCAAGCAGTTCCTTATGTAGATGATGATGTTGATGCAGCAACTTTTGCAAGTGGGAGTATTTCATTAAAGCTTCAAAATACCACTTCAGTTAATAAGTATTTATTTGCTGTTATTGATAGTGAAGATACGAGCAATCAATATGTAGTTATTGGAATTGCAGAAGATCCTTCTGGTGATGGAAAAGTTACAGTTGATGCTAATACAAATCAAGTTTATATAGCTGCTGACCAAGAAATCACTGTTAAAATTGATCTTAATCAAGCTTGTGACTTAATTAAGAGTGCGACAGCGTGCAGCTTTAGCTCAACAGCAAGCACACAAAAAATAATTGCATTTTTTCTAGCTGATCAAGATGATTTTGACGTCGATGATAACCTAGACAGTACCAATGCTGTCTTTACGGACAATGCTGTTTTTTTTAACCTGAAATTTTCTCAATTAAACGGGTCAGATATAACTGATAAAACTTTGAAATTGCCATCTTTTGATCTAGAAAGAGGAGACGAGAGGATTGGTGTTAATTGGTCAAAAGGTGATGTTACAACAAGTACTGATGATATTATTGCAATTCATGCTGTTGTAAATCGAAGCACAGAGTATTGTCTAGCCGTAGGCTGTTTTTATAAAGAGTTCTGTAGAACAAATGTTTGTTTTTCAGAAGTTTTCACAGAAAATGTTAGCGCTAAAGAAGGATCGGTTAGTGTTTTAAATGTATCAAACCCTCAAACTGGAGCAGGAGAACAAATTCTAAATGGTTATAAGCATTATGTTGCTGTTTGTATCCAGAACAAGTGGGGTTTTTGCTCAAATATGTCAGATCAAGAAGTTACTCCGAGTACTATAGAATCATTTATTAATGAACAAGGCTGCTATCTTATTTCAGCTGGATTTAAATACGACCATTATGTCTTGAGGTATTTACGAGGCTTTAGAGATAATATTTTAAGAAAGTTTTTACTTGGTAGAATGTTTATCTCTTTTTATGATTCAACTGCTCCTAAGTACGCAGTGTTTGTGGCCGAGAATCCTGTGCTGAGTTTTATTACAAAAAGCATTGGCTATATTTCTTATTATTTGATTAAATTTTTCTATATTTTTATTATTGGGCTTTTTGCCTTAGCCCTATTTCTTAAAAGAAGATCTTTATGGCCGAAACTACAGTCTTAATCGCTGACGATGAACCAGATATTCTTGATTTTTTAGCTGAAGCCTTTAAAAATGAAGGTTTCAAAGTTGTAAAGGCTTCTGATGGTGAACAGGCTTTACGCTATCTAAAATCCAAAGCAAAAGTTGATGTGCTGGTTACAGATATCCGTATGCCAAAAATTGTTGGTTACAGCTTAATTGAAAAACTTAAAGAGTTTCCTTTAAGTGCTCGTCCAATGAGCTTTGTGATTTCTGGACATGAGCTTCCAAGTGTTGAAGAAATCAAAGAAAAAGGGGCCGAGAAATTTTTTCAAAAACCACTTAATATTATTGCTGTTGTTAAAGAG
>CAYGJN010000110.1:0-8562 GCA_964350135.1 uncultured Bacteriovoracaceae bacterium
CTTTAAAGAAAGTATAGCCGATATACTTTCCATTACGGCTAGGTCTAATTTTTTCCACCCCTTCTCCTAAAAAATTCTTCAATATTGGGAGCTTTTCTAGTGGCAGGATAAACTTGAACTCGTAAGTCATTGGGTATTCATTAAGATCATCAAGTAATTCGCGTAATTTATCAAAGTCTTTCATTCTTATAGTATTACCAAGTAATTCCCATAAGTTAAGCCTATATATATTTTTTTCATTACCTCTCGACCATAATTTACAAGGTGATAGGATTCGCCTGCACGGGATTTATAGGACAGGATTGCATGGGATTTTTATTACATTTAATACGGCTATCTATGGCCTTTTTTCTAATTCAATATGCCCATTCCACTGATAGTTGTGGTGACACAAAACTCAGCTCTAGCTTAGGCAGCAAAGGACCCACTCTACTTATGGGTCAGTGTCAATTTGAGTTTAGTAAGTTCAATAATGATTTTAGCGTAGACTCAGATTTCAACCTAAGCCTTGGGCCAATTAATAATTTTGCCAAACTCGACCTAGATAAAGCAGATTTTTCACAAATACCCCTTATCCTCAATGAAAGAATTATTATCTTAGAAAGCTCAATCTCTAAAAAATCAAAACCAATTGAGAGCAAGACTTATCTTATGAAAATTGAAGATAGAAATTCCGGTGAAATATTTGAAGTAAAATCAAAGTTTATAATAAATAATGATCTCGAAGCATTTGATCAGAGTGTGATATACCCTCTTTGATTTAATACTCAGGAATTTCAGGGGTTATACCTTGAATATGGCGAAGCATATCAATAACTTCTCTAACACATCCCTCTCCGGCCTTAGTGAAAGTTATATAGTCACAAGACTCTTTTACTTCACTAGAAGCATGAGGCACAGTAGCAGAAAACCCTACGACTTTTAAAAGTGGAATATCAAAAAACTCATCACCCATATAAAGAATTTCAGATAAGTCCGCTCCAGTTGCTTCCACGATTCTTTTAAGTCCTGATCGCTTATCCTCATCACCAAGTTCCGCAAATTCTAAATTAAGATTTTCAACTCTTTTTCTAAGTCCAACACTATCACCACCACTAATAACACCAACTCTTATGCCTGCTTCTCGAAGAACTTTTAATCCATAGCCATCTGAAACATGAAATGTTCTATTAAAACCAACTTCATCTGATGCCCAATAAACTTTTCCATCTGTTAGAACTCCGTCTACATCACATAGAAAGACCTTAATCTTTGCTAATTTATCTCTATAATGTTCGGCCATGGACTTTATATCAAAACTCAAGTGGAACTCCCTATAGTACGGATTTAATATCTAAGATTTTTTTTATTAATGGTTTCACTGAATCAATCGGAAGAGAAGTTGCTGAATCTGATAATGCCTTAGAAGGGTCTGGATGGCATTCCATAAAAAAAGCATCTGCTCCTGCCGCTGTTGCTGCAAGAGTTAATACTTCAATCTGCTCTCTTTTTCCTCCAGTGCTTTTTCCTAATCCACCTGGTTTTTGAACACAATGAGTACAGTCATGAACAGTTTTAACTCCAAAACTTTTCATTATTTGAAAGCTCGCCATATCAACGATTAGATTATTATAGCCAAAAGAAGATCCACGCTCTGTTAGATAAATCTGATCTTTTGAAATAAAGTTTATGGCTTTTGAAATAATATTTTCTACATCCCAAGGAGCAAGAAATTGTCCTTTTTTAATTTTTAATTTTCTATTATATTTTTTGCAAGCTTCTGCTCCTGCAATAATCATATCTGTTTGTCCGCACAGAAAGTCTGGGACTTGTAGAACATCACCCACTTCTGCTAATTGCATTGCTTGAGAAGGTTCATGAAAGTCTGTTATGACAGGAAGATCATATTTTTCCTTCACTGCTTTTAAAAGCCTTAGCCCCTCTTCTAGTCCTGGCCCTCGAAAAGAATCGATTGAAGTTCTATTGGCCTTATCAAAGCTGCCCTTGTAATGAAGGTTAATTCGGTCTTTGAATTCGGCAAGATCATTTTTTAGCTTTTCAGCCACAGTGAAGCACATTGACTCACTTTCTAAAACACAAGTTCCTATAAAAAAATCAATTTTACTCATGATTGTTTCCTATGATTGTAAGCAGCTTCGATAAATGATTGAAAAAGTGGATGTGGCTCAAATGGACGAGACTTAAACTCCGGATGGTACTGACCGGCAATAAAATAAGGATGGTCAGAAAGTTCAACGATTTCAACCAAATTAAGATCTTTATTTTTACCTGAAAAAATCATTCCAGCTTTTTCTAACTCCGGGATATATTTATTATTAACTTCAAGTCTATGGCGATGTCTTTCAGAAATTAACTTCTTTCCATAAACTTTATGTGCCAAACTATTTGCTTTAATCTCACAATCATAAGCACCCAGCCGCATAGAAGCACCTTTACTGCCCTCTTTTGTCTGACCTTCCATGTAATGAATCACTGGTTCACCACCAGATTCAAACTCTTCACTTGTGGCGTTTTTAATATTTGCACAATTACGTGCATATTCAACAATTGATAATTGAAGTCCAAGGCAAATCCCAAGAAACGGAATCTTATTAGTTCTTGCAAATTCTATTGCATTAATTTTACCCTCAGTTCCTCTTTCTCCAAAACCACCAGGAACAAGTATTCCATCAACTTCTTTGAGTATATTTGAAATATTTGAATGTGACTCTAAGTCTTGTGCATCAATATAAACAGGTTGAAAGTCCAATGCATGAGCAATCGCCCCATGCCTTAAGGCCTCATCTAAAGATTTATAAGACTCTGTTAAGTCTGTGTATTTTCCCACAATCCCAATTTTTACTTTATCTTTGGGATTTTCAAAATTAGTTACAACTTTTTGCAATGGTTTTATATTAGGGCGAGATGCCCACATTCCTAAAAGCTCGGTTACCTTGTCATCAAGACCTTGCTCATGAAACGAAAGAGGCAATTTATAGATTGAGTTTAAATCAATAGATTTAAATACGTTTTTCTTAGGAACATTACAAAACATTGATATTTTATCAAGAATACCATCTTCAATATCTCTATCAGTCCTACAAATAATAACATGAGGAAAAAGTCCTATAGACCTTAACTCTTTAACAGAATG
Source organism: uncultured Bacteriovoracaceae bacterium (assembly GCA_964350135.1). GTDB lineage: Bacteria > Bdellovibrionota > Bacteriovoracia > Bacteriovoracales > Bacteriovoracaceae > CAYGJN01. Next base: position 3,134 of record CAYGJN010000110.1, read on the forward strand.
TTGTGCAGGTTTTGACTTAAGTTCTCCAGCGGCATCTATATAGGGCAAGAGGACAAGATGGATAAAAAGAACATTTTCATGGCCAACATCATGAGCAAACTGGCGAATTGATTCTAAAAAAGGTTGAGACTCTATATCACCAACAGTTCCGCCAATCTCCCCTATTAAAAGATCACTCCCTTCACTTGCAAGATGGATTCTTCTTTTAATCTCATCTGTTATATGAGGAACTACTTGAACAGTCTTTCCTAAATATTTTCCTTCACGCTCATTTTCAATAACCTGAAGATAGACTTGCCCTGTGGTGAAATTACTTTTTTTAGTTAGGGTCAAGGAAGTAAATCTTTCATAATGTCCAAGATCTAAGTCTGTTTCTGCTCCATCATCTGTTACAAAAACTTCACCATGTTGAGTTGGACTCATTGTTCCTGGGTCAACATTTATATAAGGATCCATCTTGAGCATACTGATCTTAATGCCACGTCTTTCAAGTAAGCATGCCAAGCTTGCAGCCGCTAGACCTTTTCCAAGTGAGCTTGCAACACCACCAGTGATAAAAATATACTTTTTATTATTACTCAAAATAAGCCTCTACCTTAGCGATATCGCTAGGAATATCTACCCCAATTAAATCTATATCTTTTTCAATAGCACCAATACTTAATCCTAGCTCCAATGCTCTTAATTGTTCAAGAGACTCTTGGGATTCAATAATCCCAGGCTTAGTTTTAGTAAAATCTCTCAAGGCCTTGGGTCTATAGGAATAGACGCCAATATGCTGAAACCACTTTTTGTTTTCACTTCTTTGGTTATTAGGAATGCCAGATCGTGAAAAATAAGGACAGGCTCCAGTTTCTTGAAAATACACGGCCTTTACAATATTTGGATTATTAAAATCCTCATGATCATTATTTCTTGGTCTTATAATAGTTGCGATATCAAAATGAGAGTTTGCATGAAATTCTGCCAGTTCTTTAATCGAGTCTTTTTTTAAAAGCGGCTCATCTCCTTGAACATTAATAACAACATCATACTCATCAGGTTCATAAAACCTCTCTAAAGCAAGAGCGATTCTTTCTGAACCACTGATTACATTATCATCAACTCGGTGATAATTAATTTTCCTCTCTTTCAAATGGGCTTCAATTTTATCATTATCAGTGACAACTGCAGTATCAAAACCACTGGCCAGCATATTCTTGTAAACTCTTTCAATCATTGAAGAGCCCTTGATTTTAGTGAGAGGTTTACCAGGGAATCGAGAAGATTCGTATCGAGCAGGTATGAGGATGAGCACTCTTGGCATGTGAAACCTTTTAAGAGAAGAATGTACCATACTCCAGCCCAGCCCTCAAATATGTTAAAATTAAGTTTATGAGATTATTGATTTTTGCCTTATGCTTTTCAGCTGCATTGGCCCAAGACGAATTTATCTCCAAAGTTTTAACTGACCCTGCTTTAAGTCTAAGGTGCAAAGAGATGCTAGGCTCTCGAGAGAATAAACTTGAGGTTAAGCAAAAAACTCAATCATTACTGGCCCGAGCAAGAGGTCTTCTTGACACAGCTCCTCAAAGCAAACAATCCATTATTAAAAGACTCAAGGTCAATAAAACCCTTCTTGAAAGAAGACTTCAAATAGCAGAGCTACAGGTTTCTTCCATGGAAGAGGAAATTATTCGATCAGGATGTCCGGGTCTGGCCATTTAATCCCTTCATATCTAGCTCAATTCTTGTTAGAATTTCTCAAGTATTAACAATCAATTGGCAACATGCGCAAATATTTATTGATCACTATTTTTCTTTCGGGGTTTTGCTATGGAGAGATCAAATCTGTCTTCATAGAGCAAACTACTACACCTATAAATGTGCGAACAGCTATCGAAAAAGGTCTTCGAGAAAACTCTAGTGAAAGAGTGAGAAGGTTTAATGAAAAATTATTAGATTTAGACTGGGATGATACCTTTTATGATTTCTGGTATCCCAAAGTATCTCTGAGCTTAACTGCTTCTAATAGTGAAATGTATCATTTTGCTACCGGCCATAGCAGAGGTGAAAAACAATCAAGCACAGGTCTTGTTCCTAATGGTGCTCTTGTCTTAGACCTTGGAGAATACACTCTGTACAACTGGGGAATTGACTACCTTGGATACCTTATAGAAAAAGATTCTTATAATCGCTCAAAAGAAAGTGTAAAAGAACAAAGAAGAGATTTAAAACTTAATATTATTAAACAATATTTCCAACTAGCTTATTATAAGAAAAGACTTAAATCCTACGAAGATCAATTAAGACATGCGACTTTTTTATACCGATTACAAAGGGCCCGTTTTACCAATCGAAAGCTTTCTAAAATTGATTACTATAGAGCAAGAACTGAATACCTAGAGGCAAAAAATAATATTGAAGCAATTCGTGTTGAAGTGTCAGCTCAGGATGCAGCTCTGGCGGAGCTAATTTCTGATAACCCAACAACTATTTATAGAATTACTGAAGATCTCAAGTTTATAAAACACAAATATCCTTTAGAAGACGCTATTGCTAAGGCCATGGAGTATAACGACACCCTTAACGACCTTGAAGTAACTATGAGAAATGCCGAAAGATCCCATGAGGCAACAGTCAAAGGACATCTTCCCCTTCCCAAGCTAACCGTTAATCTTGGAGCCTATACTCATGGCTTTGATAAAGATGGTGGTACAACAACATTTGAAACAAATACAGGTGATACTAATGTTGAGCTTGTAGGAAGCATTAATGCAACCTGGACTCTTTTTGGCTCAGGTGGTTTTTTAAATGCAAGAGAACGTGAAAAGGCCATTGTTACTAAAAAACTTGCTCATTATAATTATCATAATCAAAAACGCTCTCTAGAACTTTCTATTAGAACTGCATATCAAAATATTAAACTTCTTGAGGCCCAAATGGTTGCAGCTCAGGCCACTGCTGAAAATGCCCAAAAATATTTTGATGCTGCCCTGGATGAATTTTCAAAAAGCAAGGTGAGCTTTTCTATTATTAGAAGGGCCATGCTGGATTTACTAAGTGCTGAAATTGCATATGAGGAAGCTAAATATAATCACTTACAAGAAAGAATCTCTCTGGCCCAAAGCATTGGCATTGATGACTTCCCTGGATCAAGTTTTGAAAACCTAGGCTCGACTCAAGGGACACAGCTATGAAATTATTTTTAATTTTTATTTTCACAGTCTCTGCTTTTGCCCAAGTTACGACTGATAAAGATCTTTGGGATATTAACTTAGATAAAAATAATTACCCTGAACAACGTTTAAAAGAATATAGAAAATCACTTCTTATTAATGAGAGGATTCTTCGTTCACAAAATGACGACTCAGGCTTTGGTCAAACAAACTACTTCACAGGTGAAGATAATAATCGAATCTCATTTAATTATCAGTTTGGAACAAGGCCGAATAAAGCATTCTCTCATATTCAAGGAGATCTTTTATTTGGCAGTCGGTTTGAACAATTTTGGTTAGAAGGTGTTCTTTCTTATATCAGAACAACCTTTGAACATATTAGCGAAAACAGATCATTAGAAGAAACTGGTACCAATTCAGAGAATAGTTTTCCAAGAGCAGACGCCCAAACTGAAACTCTCTATGTCATAGGCTTGGGTCCTGGCTACCGCTTCCCTGTTCCCTTGGAGTATTTTAGAGAAAGAGATTTTTTCCACCATATCTCAACATTTCTTACTTATAACCGTTTACAAGAAGATTTAAGAAAGAAAACTTATGTTGGCCCAGGACTAAGAACCAGTTTAAGTTTTCATAAGAGAATGGGACCAGGTTATCATATTGGACTTGGTTTTTCATACAATCTAGCCTCAGTAAAAAGAAGTGCAGTGGAAGAAGAGGAAGCTAGCACTAACCGCAAGTTAACACTCTCTTGGTACACTTATGGGATAAACCTTGGTTTTTATTTTTAGGAAATTTTTATGATTCCTCGCTATGAAGTTGAAGAGATAAGCAATATTTGGTCAGATCGTCATAAGTTTGAAACTTATCTTAAAGTAGAGATTGCAATACTAGAGGCAATCGAAGGCTCTTATATACCTAAAGGGGTTGCAAACGAAATAGCAAAGAAAGCTATCATTAATCCTGAGCGAATCGATGAAATTGAAAAAACAACAAAACATGATGTTATAGCGTTTTGTACTTCAATAACTGAAAATCTAGACCCTAAAATTGGTAAGTTTTTTCACTTTGGTGTTACTTCCAGTGATATTATCGACACTTCTTTTATGATGCTCATTAAAGAAAGCTTAGAACTTGTTTTGGCAGAAACTGAAAAGCTTAGTAAGACTCTAAAAGCTTCGGCCCTCAAATACAAAGAGCTTATTTCGATGGGAAGAAGTCATGGCATTTATGCGGAACCAATGAGTTTTGGGCAAAAGTTTTTAAGCTTCTACCACGAACTTCAAAGAAGAGAGCAAGATCTTAAATTTTATTACGAAAACCAAATTACAGGTCAAGTCTCTGGTGCTGTTGGAAATTACACGGTACTTGATAGAGATGTAGAACTTAAGGCCCTTAAAAAACTTGGCCTAAAAAGAGAGCCTCTTTCCACTCAAATTATTCCAAGGGACCGCATAGCTCAATTAGTTTGCTTTCACGGTCTATTGGCTAGCTTTATTGAAAGAGTTGCTGTTGAAATAAGACATCTTCACAGAAGCGATGTGGGAGAAGTTTTTGAGGGATTTTCTAAAGGGCAAAAAGGCTCCTCTATTATGCCTCATAAGAAGAATCCTATTTCGGGGGAAAACCTAACTGGAATTGCCAGAGTTCTAAGATCTCACGTGCAACTCTCTCTTGAAAACTGTGTTCTTTGGCATGAAAGAGATATCTCTCACTCAAGTGCAGAAAGACTTTTTCTCCCAGATAATTTTGGACTCATGGTCTACGCTCTTAGAAGACTTAATAGTACAATCGAAAACTTGGTGGTGAATGAAGAAGTTGTAGAGGCAAGAGTTCATGAGAATTATACTTATCTTTCGAGCTTTTATCTTCATAAGCTACTGGAGCAAATTGATATAAGTCGAGAAGATTGCTATGCAATTATTCAAAAAGCATCTTTTGACTCACAGTCTGCTACTGAATTTCACAATATTATTATTTCTGAAGTTGAAACACGTGGATTTAAAGAATTTAAAGTGCAAGCACCAACAAAAGAAAATCTAAAAGCAGTTTATTTAAAAGAAATTGATAAAATTTTTGATATTAAGTAAGTTTGTCTAAAACTTCTTTTACTCTTTGATGTGATTTTTTATTTCCAATCAGCAGATTACTACCTTGTCTCACGATTAATAAATTCTCTACATCTATTAAAGCAATAGTGTCATTTGGAGTACAAATAATATTGTTTTTTGAATCAAGGGATATTAATTTATCGCAAGTAATCACCGTATTATC
>CAYGJN010000111.1:0-8435 GCA_964350135.1 uncultured Bacteriovoracaceae bacterium
GAGTTCATGAGCTTGATCAGATGAATAAAGAAAACCTAGAGCTTAAGACTATGAAAAATATTGAGCTCTTGAAAGATCAAAATCATCGTCAATCTCAAGAGTTTGTAAAATTAAAAGACACTCATATCGACCAAATGTCTCAAAAGAGAATAGATAACTCGACTCTTAGGCAACAACTGGAAAGAGCTAATAATCTAGATATAACAAGTCAAAAAGAAAATAATAAAAGAGAGAGTCTAACTAATAAACTCCAACATGATAGAGTTATTCATACTCAAAATATGGATTTTGAAAAAACTATCTCTAAAGAAAAACAAGAGTATGAAAGGGCCTTAAAAGACCTCAAGCTTAGAAATAAAAAGCAATTTGATTTTTTAGTTAAAAATCACCAAATTCTAATGGATACCACAAAGCAAGACTTCAAAAAAAATTATGATGGTTTAATTTCTACACATAATACAAGATATGAGAACCTAAAAAACGTAACAAAAGATTTAATTGAAAAATTAAAAAATCAATTTTCGATAGAAAAAAAGACTTACACTGATCGCTATAGTGACCCTTTTTATCAACCTAAAAAAATAACTCCAAGAATAAAAGAAAAACTCAATTCTTTTGAAATTTCCTTTAAGGTTCCTGAACATGAACAAGGTCTGCTTAATGTTTCAGGAAAGAATAGACAAATGAAAGCAACTTTCTCCAGAAGCTTTAATCAACAATTTAGAACTACTGAAGGTCTTAATCAAGCAAATAAAGCTGAAACACTCATTAAAGAATTTACAGTGAGTGAGCCTATTGATCCATCTAAAATTACCAAGGACTATAAAGAAGGACATGTCATTTTTACGATTGCTAAGCTTTAATACAAAACTTGACCAGTTCACTTCCCTCTTCGATTTCTTTTGTATCTAAATTAACAACTTTTGAATTATCAGGACTTTGTAATATATAAGTTTCTAAGGCCCTATGGTCCTCATAAGATGCCTTTAAAACTATCTCTACAGATCTATCATCTAGGTTTTTTACATGGCCCCAAGAATACTTAAAACTATTGTTTACAAACTTGAGTATAGTCTTTCTAAAGCCAACACCTTGCACATGACCAACAACAATATATTTTCTAGTTATCATAAATCACCTAAAATTCATCGCGTGTGAAAACAAAGTTTGTTAGAATCACTATAATGAAAAGATCAAAACTAATTCATTTCACCGCTATTCAAACCCAAAGTAAATTCTCTATTAGGGCCAGCATTAACTACTCATCTATTACATCGGATCATAGCACCATAAAAGGTAGCGAACAATTAATCACCGCTCCATTTCAAAGTCTCTCTCTACTTGGTAGTGATGTTTTTAGAATTAAACTTATTGGACTGAACCAATCGAGACAAAGAGTTTTTAGAAAAATATTTGAAAGTGACTCATACGGTAACTTTGAATTTAAAATTCCTATTAATGATGACAGTAAAGATATTACATCTTTTCAAATTTATGAGATCTCAAGTTTGCCAGGAATAGAACTTTTACTAGGTACCAGAATTCCAATTAAGCTTAAATATCCTAAAAAAGTCATTATTTCAGATTTTGATAAAACCTTAGTTGATACAAGGTATTCAACACCTGTTGAAGTCTATGAGTCACTTCGAAACCCAATTAATTTTTTCCCAACAATAGCACCTAGTGTAGAAATCTTTAAAAAATATATCGATCAAGAATTTCAGCCTTTTATCCTTACTGCTAGCCCTCATTTTTATGAAAATGCCATCAGAGATTGGTTGTATCAAAATAAGATATATACAGCAGAAATTTTTTTAAAAGACTATAGAAAGATTATCTCTATAGTAGATGGACTACTAACTACTAAAGATCTTAAATCTCAAGGTTTTTATAAATTAAATCATCTAGTAAATATACTTATTATGACTGGAATACCTGAAGAGCTTGTCTTAATGGGAGATGGCTTTGAATCTGACCCTCTAATCTATCTCACACTAGTGGCATTATTAGAAAATCGCCAAGAACCATTGCTTATCTGGGATCAAATCAAAAAATTAAAATCTTTTAAATTAAATAGAAAACAAGATTCTCTATTTCTTAGTAGAGTCTATGAATTGCAAAATGAAATCAAAAGAAAAAATGTAAAATGTTCTTATCGAATATATATTAGAAGACCAGAACATATCAAAAAGATCAGTCTGCCTTTGCCTTTTTTAGAAAAAGCTGAACAATTGATTGAATATTATCAAGATAGTAAAAATCCTGGCGCATGAAGAACAAAATATCCTACACCCATATAAAATCCAAAACGATGGAAATTGCTAACACTTTGGGCCCCATACCTATTGGCCAAACTCTTAGTCATAGGTAGTGACATAAAGTCAAAACTAATTACCTCAAGATAAATTCTGAAAACTGAAAGTGAGAGCAATATCAGAACAAGCATGTCATTAGATTCAGTGTTTGCTATAATATTCATCATATGAATAACTCCCTTGAAAAAAGACTACCTATTTCTCTTCTCGGCAACTCTGATGAAAATTTTTATCAACTCGGTCTTAAGCATAGAAAAACTTTCCCAGAGTCTTATAAAGGACTTATAAACATCTTTGGACCTATGCCAAAGGGAGTGAATCCCCTTGTATCATTAGGTGTAAAGCAACTCATAAAAAAGGTTCTTGATCATAGAGCTCAGCTATCTTGCGACATGAAGCACTACGCACAAGGACTTGAAGTAACAACAGAGCAAGCAGCTTCAGTCTTTTTGATACCTGAGCTACTATCTTGTATTGATAAATTTATGCCTAATCTCTACGCGCCTTTACTGGGATGCTCATCACTTATCTACCGACAAGATGACAATCTCCACCACTTACGAATATTAGACTTTCCTTTAGTAAATATTTTTGACAAATTTTCAGAGGAAGTGCTTTTTAAATTCAAATCACAAAAAGTTTTTTTTCATAGTTGCTCTGGACTTGCCTACCCTGCAATATCAGCAATGAATGAAAGTGGTATTACCGTAACTCTTCATCAGAAATATTCACGTTTTTTTGATTTAAAGGGTGTACCTGTATTTGAAATTATTAAACTTATTATGGAGCATAGTACTTGTATAAAAGATATAACTGACATACTTGATGAGCATCCTTCAATCAGTTCATGGGGACTTATCATTAGTACTGGAAGCTCAGCCTATGAAATAGACCTTCATGGATCAAAGTATTATCTAAATGAGTATCCTCTTGAAAATGATAACTGGAAATATATTTGTAATAAATCTATTAGTAATCATAATGATTTTCAAAATGTACTACCTTATGGCATTGATAATTATAATTCCATGCGATCAGAGTCTATTCATACATACTTAGAAAAAACTGAAAAAAATAGAAAACTAACAGAAGCTGATTACTTAAAGGCCATGTCATCACCGCTTGGTCATGCTAAAAAAGTTCATAATTGGAAGCTCTCACCTTTAACATGTGCAACAGTTGATACAGTCCTACTATCACCATCAACAAATAGAACACTTAAACATCTTGGGCCTGCACCTATAACTGAAAATCATCCTATTTTAGAAATTACTAACTGTTTTGGCCGTCCAAGTATTAATATTACTTCACCCAAAAACAAAAAATCGGATTACTATAAAGGCCTGTATCACCTTGGACAATGTACTTATCATTTCCAAAATGGTCATCAACAGGAGCTCTTTCATCATATCCAATGCTGCTTATTGCAATGGCAAGGTATGATTGAATTTGAAATTGCGAAACTATACCATTGTGCTTATGCTATTCGATTTGAGAAAGATAAAAAAGAAATAGGTATAATCCTTAATGAGTTGGAAGAGCTCTCACAACTACCAGAATATCTAAATGATCATAAACTAATACTTATTTCTAGACTCCAAGGAGTATTAAGTATTCCTAGAATAAATCGTATAGCTGATATTAAAAACAAAAACCTAAGAAAGTATTATCTTGAAGAGTTCGAAGCACCTAAGAAAATTATTGAATTTAAGAATATCTCCCTTTTACCTCGTCCTGAGATCATGGATATTATCTATCCGTTTCATGCCATTGACAGTAATTCCTAGCTGATGTAACTACATAATATGGGACTATTATATCCTTTTCCAATATCCAGTGATGAGACAGATCACGTAAGCATTAATTCTGAGCATAAGACTCTAACTGTAAAATCTTACGGACTTCCTTATATTTTTTGGATTTATTTATTAGCATTTCTGACTGTTGTTGGTTTTTTATTTGTCGCTATCAAAACACCATTAATGAGTCTGTGGAAAATTGAAGACAGCATTAATCAGGCTCTCGTTATGGCAGTTTTTTTGACCCTATTTGGAACGATTTTTGGTTTTATCACATTATTTTTTATTGAGTTAAGAATTATTAAAAAGAATAAATCTTTAAATTTAGAAACTCGATTATTTGGCATTAAGCTACGAAATAAAAAATTTAGCTTAAAAGATGAGAATGCATTTCAGATCACAAATTTTAGGGCCAGCCCTAATATGGCAAGAATTGAAAATAGAGATGAACTTAAAACACACCAAAACAAAGGCTATTTTGAATTATTTGGAATCGATCATAATGATAAAAGATTTCTTATTGATAGACATTCAAGAAAATCAGATCTTGTAAAACTCAAAGAGCTTTTGCAGCTATACTAATTACTTCAATCTTCGTCTTTATAATTTTCTTTAAAACCTTTTGGACGTCTTAGTCCACCAACTTTAGGTTTTTTGGGAACTTCTTCTTCAACTTGCTTTTCTGGAATATCTTTAGATTTTCTAACTTTACTAAACTTATTTGTTTTTGAAAGAAGCTTTTGTTGATCGGCCTGCTTATCGTGCTTTGAAATATCAATTATAACATCACCACTTATTTTAGTCTGACATGAAAGACGCTCTTTTGTAATATGAAATACATTACCTAAAAGTCTTTCTTCTTCAAAACTAGGAGAATTCAGATAATCACTCCCTGCACTAATTTTAATAATGCAATCACTACAGCTTGCTACCCCACCGCAACTAGACTTAATATAAACATCTTGGGCACGTAATGCCTCAAGAAGGTTCATCTCTTCAGAAACTTCAACTACTTGATTGCTAGGTAAAATAGTTACTTTATACTTGGTCATTAAATTACTTTTTTAATCTCTTTAGCAAGAGCACCTTCAATTTGCCCCTTAAGAGGTCTTAATAAAAGAGAAAGCTTTAACTCTAGCTTTAAGGAATTATCGGAGAAATTTAAATGTAAATCAAAGCCTTTGCCGCTTGCACTTATAAGATCAGTTCCATTATCTGTTAATTTTGCCTTAACTTGAAATTTTGCCATTTTCTCTTCAGTAATATTTTCTTTTACCGTTTGAAATGCCTGCTCTTTAGATGATGTTTGTACGTAGTCAATATTCATTAATTTACTCCAGTTGATCCAAATCCGCCTGTTCCTCTTTGTGTTCCGTCTAAAGTCGCACTTTCTTCAAAGAAACATTGTGTAACAGGTGCAATCACAAGTTGTGCAATTCTGTGCCCATGCTCAATATAAAAAGGCTCAGTTCCAAAATTTCCTAAGATAATTTTAACCTCACCTCTATAATCTGCATCAACAGTACCAGGGCTATTAACAACAAGAAGGTCAGTTTTAAGAGAAAGACCAGATCTAGGACGAATTTGAATTTCATATCCTTTAGGAATTTGCATAGCAAGCCCTGTAGGGACAAGCATTCTCTGTCCTGGTTTAATGCAAAGTTTTTCTCGATTTTCAAGGCAGGCGCGAATATCGCAGCCTGCACTTTGAGATGTCTCATACTTTGGAAGAGGTAATGAGTTATCAAAATGATCTAACTTTTGAACCTTAACCTTAAGCATTCGCACCAGCTCCTTCTTTGGGAGCAAGTGGCTTCACAGCTTTTGCAGATAACTTCATTCTTCCGAATTTATCAAACTCAACAACTTGTACATCAATTGTGTCGCCTTCGCTTACATAATCATTAATGTCTTGTACGCGTTCATCTGCAAACTCTGAAATATGAACAAGCCCAGAAACACCTGAAGCAATATCAACAAATGCGCCGTACTCTTTAATAGTAACGACAACTGCACTGTAATTTTCTCCAACTTTTGGTCCATTTATTTGTAGATCAATAAGATTAAGAACTTCATCTTGCTTTTCTTTATTATCACTTAAAACTTTAACATTTCCAGTTTCTTCAATCTCAATATTTACAGAGTAAGTTTCTTGAATCTTTTTAATATTTTTACCACCTGGGCCAATTAAAGCACCAATTGAATCTGTTGGGATTTGAATAGTGGCAATAGTTGGTACGCCATCTTTAAAAGTTGTACGTGCAGTACTAATAGTTTTCGCCATTTCTTGCAAGATATGTAAACGAGCTTGTTTTGCTTGTGTCATCGCTTTTGTGAAAATTTCTTTAGTAATACCAGTAATCTTAATATCCATTTGAATAGCAGTAATACCTTTATCTGTTCCTGCAACTTTAAAGTCCATATCTCCTAGATGGTCTTCATCACCTAGAATATCAGTTAAGATTGTATAATCATCACCATCTTTAATAAGACCCATTGCAACTCCGGCCACAGCTGACTTTAGAGGAATACCAGCGTCCATTAATGCCATTGATCCAGAGCAAACAGATCCCATTGAACTTGATCCATTTGATTCAAGAACCTCACACATAAGTCTTATCGTATATGGGAAATCTTCTTTAGGCATAACATTTTTAATTGCACGTTCGGCAAGATTACCATGTCCCATTTCACGTCTACTTACACCTCTAATACCTCTTGCCTCTCCTACTGAAAAAGGAGGAAAACAATAGTGTAGATAGAATTTATCATAAGAAAGACCGACAATATTATCGACCATTTGGTCACCTTCAGATCCACCAATTGTTACAGTGGCCATTACTTGTGTTTCACCACGAGTAAAAAGAGATGATCCGTGTGGAGTCTTAAGAACACTTACTTCAGTTTCTATTTCACGAACAACGTCTAATCCACGACCAGCAATTCTTTTGCCTTCCTTAAGGATATCATTTCTCATAATGTCATATAAAACATCATCAACAACTTTTCTTGATTCTTTAGAAAAGCTTGTATCAGCACTTAGACCGTAATCAGCAAATTTAGCTTCAAAATCAGTTGCAACTTTCTTTTCTAAAGCGCGTACAGCATTTTGTCTCTCTAGTTTATCGTTTACACTAAGAGCTGCTCTTACATCGTCTTTAAAATTAGTTGTAACCTTATTAATTAACTCCTTGTTAACAGAAGCAGAAATAAATTCTCTTTTCTTAACACCAACTTTAGAAACCATTTCATCTATAAGGCCACACCATTTTTTAATATTTTCATGAGCAAACTCAAGGGCCTCAAGCATATCTTCTTCAGACACTTCAAGACCTTCACCTTCAAGCATTAAGATGGCATCTTTAGATGCAGAAACAACAATTTCTAATGAAGAGTTTTCCCAATCTTGCTGAGCAGGGTTTAAAACTAGTTTTCCATCAAGCTTTCCAACCTTGCAAGTACCCATTGGTCCAGCAAAAGGTATATCACTTACAGCAAGTGCAGCTGCTGCACCTAGTGATGCAAGAACTTCAGGATCAGCTTCAGGACCAAAAGAAAGAACATTGGCCATAACAACTGTTTCAAACATATATCCTTCAGGAAAAAGAGGTCTTAAAGGTCGGTCAATAAGTCTAGAGTTTAAAGTTTCTTTTGTAGAGGGACGGGCCTCTCTTTTCATAAAGCCACCCAAGAATTTTCCTGCGGCATAAAATTTTTCACGATAGTCTACAAGAAGTGGAAAAAAGTCTTGCCCATCTTTTACTTCATGAGCAGAACAAACTGTTACAAGAACTTGAGTTCTTTCACAGCTTACAAGAACAGCGCCATCTGATTGTTTTGCTAGTCTACCGGTTTCAACAGTAATTGTTTTTCCACCAAGTTCAATTGAGAACTCTTGTTTGTTATTTAACATAATCACTCCACACAAAATCCCGTCCATTAGGGATTTTAAAAAGGTTTATAAATGTAATTGGGATATAAAGAATTTTTAAAGAATATCAAAAATAAGAAACCGGTTATTATTTTTAATATTCCTAAAAACTCCCTTCCCAGGATCTATTTTAATATTTACAAGAACTTCTGAAAAGTAAAAAGGCTCCCTTGGGAGCCTTTGAGAATTACTTTCTAAGTCCGAGTGTTTTAATTAATTTCGTGTAACCTTCTTGATCTTTCGTATTAAGATATCTTAATAGACCACGTCTTTTACCAATAAGCTTCATAAGTCCACGCTTGGAATGGTGATCAAGCTTATGATCAGCAAAATGACCAGTAAGGTTTTTAATTATGTCAGATATAATCTCAATTTGAGCTGCTGAAGATG
>CAYGJN010000112.1:0-8386 GCA_964350135.1 uncultured Bacteriovoracaceae bacterium
ATCAAAGTCTTTTTGTAATTCTTGGGCTTCAGCTTTAAGCTTTTCTTTATCACTTCCAATTTGAGCATTAATCATCTTTGTTCGAATTTCTGCTTCAAGAGCAATTAGTTCTGCTGGCATAGCCTCTGCGGAAAGCTTCATTGCACTAGCTGCTTCATCAACTAAATCGATGGCCTTATCGGGTAAAAATTTATTTGTAATATACTGATCGGATAGCATGACTGATGAAAAGATTGCATCATCACTAATTTTAATCCCGTGATGAATCTCAAGTTTTTCTCTAACGCCCATTAAAATTTCTACTGCATCTTCCTTAGAAGGCTCGTTAACAACGACTGATCTAAATCTTCTCTCTAATGCAGAGTCTCCCATAATATATTTTTGAAACTCATCTTGAGTCGTTGCTCCTATACAATGTAAATCTCCTCGGGCCAAAGCTGGTTTTAAAAGATTCGCAGCATCCATAGCACCGTCAGTTTTACCTGCACCAACAATCTGATGGATTTCATCTATAAAAAGAATAGCTTCACCAGCTTGTTCTTTAATATATTTAAGTAGGTTTTGAATTCTTTCTTCAAACTCTCCTCTAAACTTGGTCCCGGCCATGAGAGAGCCCAGATCAAGTGAATAGACAGTTTTACCCTTTAGAACATCAGGAACTTCTGCTTTAGAAATGGCCAAGGCAAGTCCCTCTACAATAGCTGTTTTACCAACTCCTGCATTTCCAACTAGACAAGGATTATTTTTAGAACGACGTCCTAGTATTTCCATAACAGCACGTATCTCACTTGATCGACCAATAACAGGATCAAGCTTTCCTTGTTCTGCTAACTCGTTTAGGTTAACCAAGAAACTTGGCGTATCAGTTTGTTCAACATTATCTTTTAAGTTTTCTAGATTAAGTTCAATCTCTATAATAAATTTATTAATAAACTTAAGAAGATCTCTTTCCCCAACTTCTCCTCTGCCCTCTTGGATTGCGTGACTAGATGAAAGAGTGATCCACTCAGACAATTGAGCACTGGCCCTAAGCCCATCAATTGTCATGGGAGCAGTTGTTTGAGGAAGGCCTTTAAGAAAACCCTCAAGCTTACCCTTTTGAGCTTTAAAGGCCTTAGAAGAACTAGATTGAGGATTTAAAATAAGACCCCATAAAAGGTGATAGGGGGTCACCTCTGTGTTCTTTAATTCCAAAGATTTAGCATAAGCGATATCAAAGGAACCTGCGGTAATAGAGTCAAATTGTTTCATAAAGCCTCCTATTCTTTCTCAATTATAAGATGGGTGCATTTTTGTCCCTGTCAAGACTCCAGTTCTAAAAATTTAGTATCCTAGCCCTATATGAAAATTTTAATCTTTGTTTTTTTTACAGCTCTTGCATGGGGCAATGCCTCAGTTAATCTTTCTACTCCTCGTGAAACCATGAGAACTTTTCTCACTTCAATGAAGGTTTATAAACAGGGAGATCGAGATGAGTTAGAGAATGCCTTAGAGACAATTGATTTATCTCATATAGATGAAGCGAGTCGCTCTCTTGTGGGAGAGCTTACAGCAAAAAGAATTATTAATACGATTGATAGAATAAAGTTTGTTCAATACGAGCAAATTCCCAATAGTCCTGATAGTTCCCCTTGGACTTTTGCTACAAGATACTCCAATAAACAAAAGCTAGAGATCACAATAGAAAAATTAGAGGATGGGAAATTTCGATTTAATCAAAACACAGTTGAATCAATTGAAGAGTTTGAAAAATTAGTTTCACAAAATGATGTGGTTCAAGGAGCAGTTGAGCTTAGTGATTGGAAAACAAAACTAAAGTCACAAATGCCTATCTGGACATCTGATAAAGACTTCATTCTTAAAAATGGTCAATGGCTTGGATTATTTGCCATTATCTTTCTAGCTATATTACTTGCCAAACTAGTCCGTCTTTATATTCTCAGTTTTATTTTAGGAGTTTTTAAAGAAAAAAAACTCTCTTATAATGACGATTATAAAAAATCTCTCTTTTCTCCATTTGAACTTACAACAAGTCTTATTGTTGTATTTATTGGAATTAGAATACTTGAATTACCTCATGGAGTGCTTGGTGTAAGCCTGAGACTAATACAAATAGCATTAACAATGAGTAGTGTTTGGGCAACATTGTTTTTTGTAGAAATTTGCTTCCAATATTTTACTAAACAAGCTGAAAAAACAGCTTCTAAATTTGATGATATCTTAATACCACTCTTAAAAACTGCTACAAAAGTTTTTGTTTTTTCAATTGGTCTTGTTTTTATTGGACACTCTCTTACCATCAATGTTTCTAATATTATTGCAGGCCTTGGTATTGGAGGTCTTGCTTTTGCATTGGCCGCCAAAGATACAATCTCAAATCTCTTTGGTTCCTTAACAGTTGTACTTGATAAGCCCTTTGAAATTGGTGATTGGGTTACATTAGGAAATGGCGTCGAGGGAAATGTTGAAGCTGTTGGCTTTAGAAGCACTAGAATTAGAACTTTTTATGATTCACAAATTACAGTCCCTAATAGTCAGTTAACAAATATTCATATTGATAATTTTGGACGAAGACAATACAGAAGGTTTTCCACTAAAATTGGTGTGGAGTACTCCACTCCACCAGAAAAAATTGAAGCATTTTGCGAAGGCATTAGAAATTTAATCGCATCCTATCCTAATACTAGAAAAGATTATTTCAACGTATATTTTACAGAAATGGGATCAAGCTCACTTAATATATTGCTTTATGTTTTCTTCAAAGTATCTGATTGGTCTGAAGAGCTTAATGAAAAACATAGACTCTTAATTGATATTTTACGTCTTGGTAATAAAATGGGTGTTAATTTCGCATTTCCGACTCAAACAGTCCACTTGTTTAATGAAGAACAAACTACCACTGAGAATATTAAAGAGAATTATCATGAAGAAGGTCAAAAGCTTGCTAAAGATATATACTCAGATACTCTAACGCCTAAATCACCAAGAAGTAAGGCCGAAAATAACCAACTGCCTCCGTTGGATTAAATCTTTATATAGGTAAAAGAAATCTTCTTCGCACCGATAAGCCAGAGAGGTTTAGGTTGAAATATTTAATCACAATATTATTACTGCTTAGCAGTTTTAAACTCTTTGCAGAGTTTAGCGAAATTAGTTGTAAAGACTCTAATGTTTTAGTGGGTATGACTATAGATGGAACAAGTATCCAAGGCATGTCCTATGGCAAGGATTGCGGGTTCAGTCTAAAGCCAAAAGATAGAAATAATAGAACTTATAAAAGTTATAGTTTTGATCCTGAAGGTTTTTTTTCTATTAGTTTTACTCCACTTAAAGGTGCTCCTGGGCAAAAAGTCTACTCTCTTATCTCTGAAGAACAAAAGAAATTGAAATTATTCTATGATTCTGAAACTAAAACCTTTAAATTTCAACTAAGTTCAGGGGAAGAGGTTTTCTTTGATAGTAAAACTGGCTTTGTAAATACAGATAAAACAACAGATCTAGTCATCAAAGATAGACCATTTTCAAAAAGAAACGACTTTTCATCATTTCAAATAATGAAATCTAAATCACTACTTGTAAATTTTAATGCTAATGGGTCAGCAAACTCAGAGCCTCATATTAGAGACCCTCTTATTAAACTTGAACGCGACGGTGCTAAGGCCTGTAAAGGGCTTGGCGTAAAACCTTCTAAAGAGATTCTTTTTAAGTATAAAATGCCATGTAGGCATCTAGTCTCTCCTAGTTCCAAACCTGAATGTTCATGTGTTAATGATATAAAATTATTTAACCAATGCTCAACTCCACTTGTTGAAGCTGAACTTACAAATATAAAGATAGTCAAAGCAGGTTTTAACTCAAAAGGTTGGGTTGATGGTGTAACTCTTAGAAAAGATTATAAGGACATTTTAAGTCAAGAATGTAGTGATAGCTTTAATACTGAAAAAAAAGAAGTTATAAAAACAGTGGAGACTGCTCTCTCTAAAAGCAAAAGTGCTACTCCTCCTAACATTCCAGATACCGTAGCGGTAGAAACTCCTCAGATAATGATCAAGACACCTACTAAAGATATAGACGTAGAAAAAATTATTAAACTTCCTGAACTAGACCTCCCAAAAGTAGAACTACCAAAGATGGAGCCAATTACTTATGAAAAGCCTCCTCAAAAAGAAACTGTAAGTATTGATGATCTGCCTGAAGATAAAGTTTTTTTGCCTGAGGTTATTACCAAAAAACCTGAGCATGATTTAACAGTAGAGGTTGCACAATTAGAAAATTATTGCATAGACCTTCTAAAACAATTTTTCAAAGATCTTAAAAACCGACCTGAAGCAATAGACTACCTTAAGGCACAAGGTAAAATAACCCTGCATAAGATTGCATGGACCTATCTTGCAGGTACAGAAAACAACACCAAAGATATTGAAAGCACGATTACAAAAGTCTTAAAAGAAAGATCTCCTGAGGCTCATAAAAAATTTGTAAACAATGCAAAAGATCTTACTCGAAACCAAAGACTTCTTGCCTCTATTGGAGAGCTGAAAAAATATGGGGATAAAAACCTAAGTTCAGAAGAAAATAAAAACTATCTTCTACAATACTCAGACCTAAAAATGATGGATCTTTTAGTTAAGGCAGAAAAAGTACACGGTAGAGGTTCAAAAACTGGTGTAATGGACTTTCTTTCAATTATAAATAATTCACTCAAGAACAGAACTCAACTAAAAACTCAAAATAAAAATATTTCTGAAAATATTCTCGATCAAATGCAAGGTATTAATAAAGACTTTGACAAAAGAGTTAGTACCCTACTCAAAGAAAATGATTGTGAAAGAGTTTATAAAGGCCAATCTTGTATCGATGAAGATGGAAATCCTTATGAGAACTTAAGCCTTTTTATGAAACTTCAAGACAAAGTTTTAGCAGAATTATTGGAAGACATCTCTGAGAGTTTCAATAGTGAAAATAAAGAAGATGACCTAGGATATCAATCCTTCAAATGGAATAATTACTGGTTAAAAGTCACAAAAGAGAAAAATCCTCAGTAATATCGCTTTAAAAGTCTGACATTAGATTTCCAACTATTAACTCATCTGATTAAATATTTATATGAATCTAATTATGACAACTCTGCTCATTGCAGCATTAACCAGTGCCAATTTACTAGCAACTGCAGATTGGGGCCGTGACGTCATCATTCCTTCAGGAGAACATCGCGGAAATATCTACGATTTACCTGAACAAGAATTAGCAAGTAGTATTGAAGAAGGCCTACACCATACACATACTTGGCCAATCAAATCCACGGGTCTACTTATCCCTTTCAGGCCTTTTAAAAATATATTTGATTTAAAAACAAATAATCCTCTTAAAAAATTAATTAATACAATTGTTTTAACAATTTCGCCCATCCAAAGTGAAAATGACCTCTACGCTTTTTTGGGTCTAAATGATTTCAATGATGAAAGTGCTACGGGCATTTACCGCATTCCATACCCTGGAGATAAAAAACCTAATCGCCCTTATGGTTCTGGAATCGTAGAATCAGAAAGAGGAAAGGGATTAAGTTTTAGCTGTGCTGCTTGTCACTCAGCTAACCTTTTTGGAACAACTGTTGTTGGTATGCCTAACAAAATAACAAGGGCCAATGAGTTTTTTCTTATAGGCAAGTCACTTGCAAAGGTCATTAAAACCAAGAGCTTTCAATTTAATACTAATGCTAACAAAGAAGAGGTTGCCCTTTTTGAGTACTCTATTCAAAACCTTAAAAATGTAGAAACTGTACGACCTCCCACTATTGGACTTGATACATCTCTTGCTCAAGTAGGGCTAAGCTTAAGTAGACGTGGACTAGATCCATATGCCAGTGAATCATCTTTTTATCAAATTTTTCCAAGACCAAACCCGCTAAGAACTGACGTTTCTGCCTCAAAGCCAATGCCCTGGTGGAATCTAAAATACAAAACAAGATGGCTGGCCGATGGCTCTATTGTAGCGGGAAACCCAGTCCTTACAAATATCTTATGGAATGAAATAGGCAGAGGCGCCGACTTAGAAGAACTAGAAAGGTGGATGAAAGAAAATGAAGATACAATACAAGCACTCACCTCAGCTGTTTTTGCGACACAGCCTCCAAAATGGACTGACTTTTTTAGTGCTGACTCAATTAATATTAAAAAAGCTCAATCTGGAGAGAAAATTTTTAATCAAAGCTGCATTAAATGTCATGGAAGCTACACCAAAGGCTGGTCCGATCCACTTGCTCATACCTTTAACAAGAAACAACTCTTAGAAACGACACAAGTTTTTTATCCGGAGAAAACCTTAGTTAAAGATGTGGGTACAGACCCTAAAAGATATAAAGGGATGAATTATTTTTCAGACCGTCTTAATGAATTGGCCATTTCTAAAACGATGAATACATATATCGAACCACAAAAAGGTTATGTGCCTCCTCCCCTAGTAGGTATATGGTCTCGATGGCCTTATTTTCATAACAACTCTATCCCTAACCTTTGCGCCCTTCTAACAAGGCCTGACAAGCGCCCTAAGAGTTTTTATATTGCTGGCTCTGATAAGAAAGAATACTTTGACTCTACTTGTGTTGGATACTTTACAGGAAGCAAAACTCCTAACAAATTCAAAAAGAAGAGGTTTTTATTTAACACAAAAAAAGAAGGGCTTAGCAACTCTGGACATTTTCGTGCCTTTATAAATAAAGACGGCCAAGAGCTTTTAAGCCCTGAACAAAAACATAACTTAATCGAATACCTAAAAACTCTTTAAGCAGCTAACTTATCAAAAATCTCAACTCCAAACTTTTGATCTGAAGCTAAGTCTTTCTCTAAATAAGTAACGTAATCATCCCATTCCTGACAGGACTCTGTGATAATATAACCAGTCTCCCAAGAGTTCCACCAAGTAGGCTTGGCCTTAACCGCCGCAATTCGACCAGGAGATACTTCTATCAGGAATTCACTTTCAAGATTCTTGTCTTTAGAAAGAAAACTTGTAAAGTTAGTTTTAAAACCACCTCTGGATAATTCCTTAATAGTTAAACCAACATTGTATTTTGTTTTTGCTTTTACTGAGCTTCTAAAGCGATAATTCTCTCTTGTAATAACTTTATTATTCTGATCAACTCTAAAAAATTTCTTCTGGTTATACATCATAAGAATAGTTTCTTTATCCCTAAGTGATAATTTGTTAAAAACATTTGAATCATTCACAAAAAATTTATGCAAAAGATCTTTGTTTAAAACTGGGTCCGTACATTTATAATATTTTCTTACAGGATAAACATAATGAGACTCAAACATTCGTGCACCAAAAAACAATCTGTATAAATTCTTCTCTTTTGGGTAATGAGCATAAGCTTCAAAATATTTCTTCTCAAGATCAGCACTAAAATCTATATAATATCCAATTCCATGATCTTTAACTTTGTCTTTTATTCTTTTAAGACTCATCTGTGGAAGCTTTCTTGCAAGAAGTACATCTTCATAAAATGCAGACTGATCATAAGGAGCGATAAAAAAGACTTGTGATATTTTGGCAACCTCAGAGCAGTATTTAAGAATGTATTTCATAAAAGGAAGATAGTAATCACCGAATTCATCCACATAATCTTCAAGAACCGTTAAACAATAAACCTGGGCCATATTTTGGCCTCTTCTTTTCATATAGGAAATATCAATATATTCCTCAAGGGGCATTTTAAAACTACTGTCTTTAATAATACTGACTGCAGCTATAACTTTATTATCTTTCATGGCCACAAGATGGCTTGTGGTAGGTAAAGCATGTTGAATTAAAGGTGCAAACTCTCTGTCTCCAACAGGCCTAATATCTCTTCTGTAGGCCATTGATTTATAAAGCTCAAAGCATTGCTTTAACTCTCCCTGCCCCTGTGCAACTTTGAATACCAAAGAAGAAGGCAGAGCATGGGGGATCTTAATACTGGACTTGGCCAGCTTTCTAATCATGAACTTAGGCATAAGCCTTTTTAACAGCGTGCGCATATCATCCTCCTCTCCTAGCCCCATTATAAGGGCGTTCCAGAAGATTTTGAGCTTTATACGAGATATCAAAAACTTGCATATTGGAATAAGTTAGAAGCTGTTCTTGCCCTGGAAAAACTTTGCTATTAAGGCCATTTTTTGAGGCTTCAATTTGTCTAAATGCCCTTTATAGCAACTTGGACCTTTCAAAGGCATTGTGTTAATTTGAGCTGCAGGAGAAGGCCATGTTCACTGGTTTAGTAGAAAACATCGGTACAATAAAATCCATTGAGAGTAATACTGAAGGCAAATGTCTTGTGGTTTAATCCTCATTATCTCATGAGCGGGTTATAGATGGTGGTGGCTAGATTAATGGTGCGTGGCTCGCG
>CAYGJN010000113.1:0-8342 GCA_964350135.1 uncultured Bacteriovoracaceae bacterium
GTATGGAAGAATTATTAAGGGATCTAAGGGCTTTGAGATTGTGGAAGAAAAAGATGCTAATAATGAACAAAAATTAGTTCAAGAAGTAAATTCAGGTCTTTACTTAGTAAAGACAAATTATATTTTAAACGAATTAAAATCAATTGATTCTAATAATGCTGCAGGTGAGTTTTATCTCACAGATATTTTTAAACAAGAAAGAAATGTTAAAGCAGTAGTATTTGAAGATGAGGAAAGTTTTATGGGCGTTAATACTCTTGTCGAATTATCAGAAGCTGGACATCACTTAAGAAAGGAATGTTCAGACTTTCATATGAAAAATGGTGTTCGAATTTTAGATGGAAGGCATACTTATATTGATCAAAATGCAGAAATTGGAGAAGGAACAACAATTTATCCAAATGTTTATATTGAAGGTAATACCAAAATTGGAAAAAATTGTACTATTGAACCTGGTTGTTTTTTAAAGAATGCAATTATTGCAGATGATGTCATTTTAAAAAGCAATTGCTATATCGCGGATTCACAAATTAACAAAAGTGCTTCTATAGGACCTATGGCCCATATACGACCGGGCACAATTATTGGAGAAGACTGCAAGATTGGAAATTTTGTGGAGACAAAAAAATCAGAACTTAAAAAAGGATCTAAGGTTAGTCATCTTTCATATGTCGGTGATGCACAGATTGGTGAAAATACAAATATTGGCTGTGGTTTTATTACCTGCAATTATGATGGAAAAAATAAACACAAAACAATTATTGGAAAAGATTCTTTTATTGGTTCAGACTGCCAAATGATTGCCCCTGTTAATATTGGGGATAATGCTTATATCGGTTCTGGATCAACAATAAATCAAGATGTTGAAGATGGTGCTTTTGCAATTGCCAGGGCCCGCCAAGTTAATAAGCCAGATATGGCCAAAAAATTTATTAAAAAATAGATTAAATTCTCTATAGAATCACCTTGTTGCGCCCCGGGTCACCATAGCCAATCCCTTCCTTATAGTGTTATTTTTAGGAGTTTATGATCTAAGGGATTTTTATGTGTGGAATCGTTGGTTACAGAGGCGACAAGAACGCCGTTAATATTGTTTTGGAAGGACTAACTAGGCTTGAATATCGAGGCTATGATTCCGCTGGAATTTGCTTAAAACTTTCAAACGGTGATCTTCAGCAGTTTAAAAAAATAGGGAAGATATCAAACTTAAAATCAACTCTTTCAAAAACTAATCCCAAATCTGAACTTGCTATTGGCCATACTCGCTGGGCAACTCATGGAAAAGTAACAGACTTGAACGCTCACCCTCATGGGAATGAATTGGTAAATGTTGTTCACAATGGAATTATTGAAAATGCTAGTGAACTTAAAAAGCAATTACAAAAAGAAGGTGAGGTTTTTTATTCAGAAACAGACTCTGAAGTTTTTGTTGTCCTTTTAACAAGACTGCTGAAGCAAGGAAATAATTTAGAGCAAGCTTGTGTTAAAGCATTTAAGTATGTTGAGGGTAATTCTGCTTTTGTTATGATGGAAAAAAGTACTCAAAAAATTGTAGCAATAAGAAGAGCTGCTCCTCTTGTTTGTGCGCAAGACTCTAGCAGCAATGATGTTTTTGTTTCATCAGATCCTTACGCCTTAGTAGGCTTTGCTGATCAGCTAATCTTTCCTGAAGATGAAGTTGTTTGTTTATTAGATCCAGAATCAGAGATTAAAATTCAACTACTGGAACTGGATGGCTCAGAATCAAAAAGATTTTTAAGTAAAGACCAAGACATGGATCTTGAGATTAGTGATAAAGGGGAATTTGATCACTACATGATGAAAGAGATTCATGAGCAGCCTGAGCTTATTGGACGCTTTTTAGATTTTTACTTTTCAGGTGATGGCAAAGATCATCTTGATATTGTAAAAAACCTTTCGCCAAGGTTATTTCATGTAAGTGCTTGTGGTACAGCTCTTCATGCAGGCCTTGTTATAAAAAACTATATTGAAAAAATTAATAAAATTCCATGTCATATTGATTTTGCATCAGAGTTTCGTTACAGAAATCCATTATTAGACAAAGAGGATTTAGGGTTATTTATTTCTCAATCCGGAGAAACAGCAGATACATTAGCTGCTCAAAAACTTTGTAAAGACAACGGACTTAAAACCCTTTCCATTTTAAACGTGGAAGGCTCTAGCATGTATAGAGAAAGTGATTACAACCTTCTCATTAAGGCCAGTACTGAAATAGGTGTAGCTTCCACAAAAGCCTTTACACTAATGGCCTTAACAGGTTTTTTATTTTCTCATAGAATTGCTGGCACTGATTTTAAAAATATCAAAAATGAAATTGAAACTCTTAAAGAAAGAATTAATGAACTTATAAATAGAAAGCATGAACTTGAATCAATTGCTGAAGGGATTTATCAGAAGAAAGGATTTCTATTTACTGGACGTGGTAAATATTTTCCAATTGCCCTTGAAGGTGCGCTTAAATTAAAAGAGATTGCTTACGTTCATGCGGAAGGTTATGCAGCAGGTGAGCTAAAGCATGGACCAATCGCCCTTATAGAAGACTCTATGGTCAATATAGCAATTATAGGTCCAGAGCTATATGAAAAAACAAGAAGCAATATTGAAGAAGTTAAAGCAAGAAAAGGTATTATTGTCTCTTTTGGCCCAGAGAATGATGAGTCACTTGTAGAGTTGAGTGATTATTACTTTCCATTAAACTTTAAAGGTCTTGATGAATTATCACCACTCTATGTAAATGTTGCGAACCAACTCCTTTCATATTATGTAGCAAGGTTTAAGGGAACTGATATTGATAAACCTAGAAATCTTGCTAAATCGGTAACTGTTGAATAAATGAATTTAGACACTCTTAACCCTATTCAAAAAAAAGCTGTTGAGACCACTGATGGTCCACTAATGATTTTAGCTGGAGCAGGATCTGGTAAAACGAGAACTCTTGTTTCAAAGATTTCTTATTTATTGCAAAACAAAGAAGTAAGTCCTTTTAGAATACTTGCAATGACATTTTCAAATAAGGCTGCAAGGGAAATGCGTGAAAGAGTTGCTAGTGAAATCAATATTGATATTGGTGCACTTCAAATTACAACATTTCATTCTTTTTGCGCAAAAATTTTAAGATCAGAAGCTAATTATATCGGACTTAGTCGTAATTTCACCATTTATGATGACTCTGAGTCTAGGGCCATTATTAAAAAATTATTGGCCAAACGTGGTATTACGACAAAAGAGCAATCACCTTATGAAGTCATGTATTTTATAAGTGATATTAAAAATCATGGTTTTTATAAAGGTAAAGAAGAAGTTGATGGTTTTACCGTAGATAAAGAAGACTTCTTTTATGAGTTATATGAAGAATACGAGTCCACATTACATCAATCTAATGCTTTGGACTTTGGTGGAATCATCACTGGGGTCATCCAACTTCTTGAGCAGTTCCCTGAAGTTCTTGAAAGGTACCAAAAACGTTTTTCATATCTTTTGGTTGATGAGTACCAGGATACAAACAGGGCTCAGTTTCAATTACTGAAGCTTCTTACTGGTGAAGCTCGCAATATTTGCGTGGTGGGTGATGAAGATCAATCTATTTATTCTTGGCGAGGTGCAGATATAAGAAATATTTTGGATTTTGAAGAAATTTATCCGGATGCCCAAATTATTAAGCTTGAACAAAATTATAGATCTTCTAAAAATATTATTGAAGCCGCAGGTTATGTAATTTCAAGAAATGTTGAGCGTAAAGGCAAGAGCATGTGGACTGATAATGATCTTGGAGATGAGATTGATATTATTGAATGTCCTACTGATAAAAAAGAAGCAGAGTTTATTACTCACAAGGTATTAGAGCTTGCTAAAAAAAATATTGCTTATAGAGATATGGCGGTTTTTTATAGAAATAATTCACAGTCGAGAATTATAGAGGACTATCTTAGAAAAGAAGGCGTGCCTTATAGAATTGTTGCTGGAATTAAATTCTATGAGAGAAAAGAAATCAAAGATATGATTGCTTATCTTAGACTGGTTATGAACCCTAAAGACTCTTTGGCCTTAAGTCGCATCATTAATATTCCGGCTAGAGGAATTGGAACAACATCACTTAGAAAACTTGAAAAAATTGCTATCGATGGAAACCTTACACTGTGGGAAGCTATTCAAGATCTTGTGGATAACGAACAAAATTATAAAGGTCTTAGGTTAAGCACTAAAATTAAATCAGCACTTAGAGAATTTTGTTATCTAGTCAATGAATGTATTCTTTTAAATGAACAAAAAGAAATCCCAAGTGTTATTTACGACAAATTATTACATGAAAGTGGATTGCTTGAGTTTCTTAAGGCAAGCAAAGATTATGAGTCCCTTTCAAGGATTGAAAACCTTGAAGAACTATTTAATGGTATTAAGCAATTTGAAGAGGGTGAACAAAGTCCAACCCTAACAGACTTTCTTGAAACTATTACTCTTGACGATTCTCACGGCCATGCAATGAATAATACTGGAGAACTTTCACTAATGACGATTCATGGTTCTAAAGGCCTTGAGTTTCCATATGTATTTGTTTCAGGCGTCGAGGAACAAATTTTTCCCTCTCAAAGATCTATGGATGAATCAGAGATGGCACTTGAGGAAGAAAGAAGATTGTTTTATGTGGCCATGACGAGAGCTATGCAAAAGCTCTATATAAGCTTCGCCCAAGGAAGAATGCTCTTTGGAAATCTTCGATTTAATGGGCCAAGCCGATTTATTGATGAAATTCCTGATAAGTATTATTCCTGGCAAGTATTTGCTCCAGGTGAAAGAAAATCAACGAGTCAATATACTGGTGATATAGATTATGGAGATGACTTCTCTCAAGTTTCTCCTTACGAAGATGATACAAGTTCAGTTGTTTCGAATAAAGTTCCTCAATCTTTCCCAGAAGGAAGTATGGTTATTCATTCTCTTTACGGAGAAGGAGTCGTTCTGGAGTGTGAAGGCTTAGGGGCTGATGAAAAAGTCGTTATTAAATTTTTAGATGGAGCACGCAAGAAATTTATGGTGAAGTTTGCTCCCCTTATTTCAGCTTAAGGTTATTATGAAGATTACAAAAGAAGTGGTTAGGCATGTTGCAGGGTTAGGGAGACTCAACCTTAAAGATAGTGAAATTGACTCTTATCAAGATCACTTAGCAAAAGTTATAAATTATATTGATCAATTAAGTGAAGTTTCAACAGATGGCGTGAAGCCATTTTTAAATCCCATGCGCGAAAATGAAAGCTTCTATCTTTCTGGCAAAAATTTAAGAAATGACACTATTGCTGAGTCAATCTCCAAAGAAGATCTTTTAAAAAATGCACCAGATAAAGCTTACGGACAATTTAAACTAGAAGCAGTAATAGAGTCAGAGTAATGATGGATATTTTTAAGACACATAAAAGTTTAATAAGTAAAAAAGTTTCGTCCAAAGAATTGGTTCAAGATGCATTGAAGTCTGCTAAAGAGTCTAAAAACAATACATTTATCTCAATTACGGAAGACCTTGCCCTTAAACAAGCAAATGAAAGCGATGAAAGACTTTCACAAAACAAAACAAAAAGTTTTATAGATGGAATACCGTACACATTAAAAGATTTATTTATTACTAAAGATATTAGAACAACTGCTGGCTCTAAAATTCTCTATAATTATATTCCTCCCTATGATGGATATGTATCAAAAAGACTTACAGATGATGGCGGAGTGCTTATTGGTAAAGTTGGGTGTGATGAATTTGGTATGGGTTCAACTAATGAAAATACAGCCTTTGGCCCAATTACTAACCCACTTAATTCAAACCATGTTGCTGGTGGCTCTAGCGGGGGGACAGCATCTACACTGGCCGAGAAATCATCAATGTTCAGTATGGGAACCGATACCGGTGGGTCAGTTCGTTTGCCAGCAAATTTTTGCGGTCTTGTAGGACTAAAACCTACTTATGGAAGAATTTCTCGATATGGCCAAATTGCTTATGGGTCTAGCTTGGATCAAGCATCACCTATGGGAAATACTGTTACTGATATTGCATGTATTCTTGAGAGCCTATCAAGCCATGATCTGATGGATTCAACAAATGCTCCTGTTGGAGAACTGAAAGTGGCAGAGGCTGTTTTTCAGACAAATGAAAATTATCTAAAAGGTAAAAAAATAGGGATTGATGAAAGTCTATTTAGTAGTTGCGATCCATTAGTAAAAAAATCTCTAGACGCTGCCCTAGGTTTATTTAAAGAAAATGGTGTTGAAATTATCCCTGTTAATTTAGATCATCTTAAATATTGTGTAGCCGTTTATTATATTATTGCTACAAGTGAAGCTTCTTCTAATCTTGCCCGTTATGATGGAATTCATTATGGCCTTAGAGTTTCCAAAGATGGCAATTTGGAAAATACCTATAGAGAGTCTAGAAATGAAGGATTTGGGGAGGAGGTTAAGAGAAGAATTATTCTTGGAACTTTTTCACTTTCATCAGGTTACTACGATGCTTATTACAAAAAAGCATGTCAGGTTAGACGGCTTATTTATGAAGATTTTATGACTGCCTTTAATTCCTGTGATGCAATTTTTTCACCTGTGTGCGCTTCAACTGCTTTTAAAAAAGGAGAGGGAGCAAAAGATCCTGTGCAAATGTATATGAATGATCTTTACACTATCCCTGCTAATTTAGCAGGAGTTCCCGCTCTGGCACTCCCTTATGGTAAGGCCGAGAATGATCTACCTACTGGATTTCAGTTAATAGGAAAACCTTTCTCTGAAGAAGGACTTTTAAAACTAGGGCGAGGTTTTGAACATCTGGGAGGTAAGTTGTGAATTATGACGTAACTATCGGTCTAGAGGTTCATGCACAACTGGCAACAAATACTAAAGCTTGGTGTAATTGTGCTATTGAAACATATGCTGAAGAAAATACAAAAGTATGCGAGGTTTGTAGTGGACAGCCAGGGACTTTACCTGTGCTCAATGAACGTGCTCGAAACTTTGCCGTCTCTTTAGGGTTAGCAACGGATTGTAAGATAAATAATCTTTCTTATTTTGACCGTAAAAATTATTTTTATCCAGATCTTCCTAAGGGTTATCAAATCACCCAATTTGAAGTTCCAGTTTGTGAAGATGGTTTTTTGGAACTTTCTTTAGAGGATGGGACGAATAAAAAAATAGGAATTGAGCGAATCCAAATGGAGGAAGACACAGGTAAGTCTACTCATGAAGGAAAAAGTTCGCTGATAAATTTAAATAGAGCAGGGACGCCTTTGGTAGAAATTGTAGGCAGACCTCATATTAAAAATGCTGTTGAAGCAGTGGCTTATCTTAAGAAGCTACATTCAATTTTAACATACCTTGGTGTCTCTGATGGCAACTTGCAGGAAGGAAATTTTCGTTGTGATGTGAATATCTCATTAGCACCTAAGGGTAGTACTAAATTAGGGACAAGAACTGAAACGAAAAATTTAAACAGTTTTAGAAGCGTAGAAAGATTAATTGCCATAGAAATAGAAAGACAGGCAAAAATTTTGGATTCTGGAAAAAAAGTAATCCAACAGACGTTAGGTTTTGATGTTGATACGGCAGAGATAAAAGTTTTAAGAACAAAATCCGATGCTCATGATTATAGATATTTTCCTGAGCCAGACTTGCTTCCACTTATTGTAGATGAATCACTTGTTGATAGATTAAGAACAGAACTTCCTGAACTTCCAGATGTGAAAAAAGATAGGTTTATGAAAACTTATAAAATACCTGCTTATGATGCAGATTTTTTAACATCTACGAGGAGTTTGGCTGATTATTTTGAGCAAGCTGCCAAAAAATATAAAGGTGATGAACCTAAAAAAGTTTCCAATTGGATAATGGTAGAGTTATTTAAGAACTTAAATGAACTTAACCTTCCTATCGAAAGAAGCCCTGTAAGCTCTAATGAAATAGCAGAGCTTTTAAACCTTGTCTCACAAGGTGATATCTCAGGAAAGATGGCCAAAGACGTATTTCAAAAAATGTTTGATGAAGGAAAGTCTGCCTCTCAAGTTGTAGAGGAACTTGGTTTGAAGCAAATTAGTGATTCTGGAGAAATAGAGACAATAGTCGAAAATATAATTAAAAATAATTCAAGTGAAGTCACTCGTTATGAAAACGGAGAAAAGAAACTCTTCGGTTTTTTTGTAGGACAAGTAATGAAGGCTTCTAGAGGACAAGCAAATCCAAAGCTTGTGAATGAGTTATTAAAGAAAAGGTTAAAATAATGAAAAAAAGTCTTAAGTTCTTTGTTTCATTTGTACTCTTATTGATAATATTAATTGGAGGAATGCTTTATTATGCCT
>CAYGJN010000114.1:0-8254 GCA_964350135.1 uncultured Bacteriovoracaceae bacterium
TTTCAGAGATGGATCAAAAGAAGCAGACAAGCTTTGAGGAGCTCAACCAAGCAAAAAAGGCCCAAGAAAGCGTGGTGGCCAAGCTCTATGAGGAATGGGAGCAATTAACTCAAGACAGCTAGATGACATATTGAGTCTTTCGAGTTAAAAGAATCATACAAAATTCAATTAAGGACAAGACTGTGATTAGTACTTCAAATATCGCCATGAGCTTTGGCGGCCAAAAACTTTTTGATGATGTAAATGTTAAATTCACCCACGGCAACTGCTACGGACTTATTGGTGCTAATGGAGCTGGAAAATCAACTTTTGTTAAAATACTAGCAGGAGATATTGATCCACCTTCTGGAAATATTCATATAACTCCTGGCGAGAGATTGTCAGTACTAAGACAAGATCATTTTGCTTACGAGGACTATCAAGTACTTCAAACTGTTCTGATGGGTAATGAGAAACTCTATAATATCATTCAAGAAAAAGATGCATTATATGCTAAAGACCCTTTCACGGACGAAGACGGGATTAGAGCTTCAGAGCTTGAGGCCGAGTTTGCAGAACTTAACGGTTGGGAAGCAGAATCTGAAGCTGGAACTCTACTGGCAGGACTTGGTCTTAAAACAGATCTGCATTATAAAAAAATGCAAGATCTAGAAAGTTCTGAAAAAATTAAAGTCCTATTAGCTCAGGCAATTTTTGGAAATCCAGATATTCTTTTATTAGATGAGCCTACCAATAATTTAGATATAGCCAGTATTCATTGGCTTGAGAATTTTATCCTTAATTTCAAAAATACAGTTATTGTCGTTTCTCACGACAGACATTTTCTCAACAAAGTCTGCACACATATTGCTGATATTGATTTTAGAAAAGTAAATGTCTATGCAGGTAATTACGATTTTTGGAGAAAGTCCAGTGAGCTGGCCATGAGACTTCGAGGAAATGAACAGAAAAAAGCAGAGGATAAAGCAAAAGAGCTTAAATCTTTTATTCAAAGATTTAGTGCAAATGCTTCAAAGTCAAAACAAGCAACATCGAGACAAAAACAACTAGAAAAACTTCAGATTAATGATCTGCCAGTATCAACAAGAAAATATCCATTTGTACTTTTCAAGCCTCTCCGTGAAGCAGGTAAAGAGATTCTTTCAGTCAAACAGCTTAGTAAAACTATCGATGGTGTTAAAGTACTAGATAATATTAGTTTCAGCGTAAATAAAGGCGACAAGATTGTATTTCTCTCAGAGAGCGATCAATCTATCACTGCTCTTTTTCAAATACTTATGGGGGAACTTGAAGCTGACTCAGGTGAGTTTGAATGGGGTGTTACAATTAAAAAAGATTATTTCCCTAGCGATAACTCAAGTTATTTTACAGGTGCTACTGATATCTTAAACTGGTTAAGAGAGTACTCTGAAGACAAAGATGAAAGTTTCGTTAGAGGCTTCTTAGGTAAAATGCTTTTTTCTGGTGATGATGTTTTCAAAAAAACTAATGTGCTGTCTGGTGGTGAAAAAGTACGCTGTATGCTCTCAAAGCTTATGCTCTCATCAGCAAATGCTTTAGTGCTAGATGGTCCTACTGCCCACCTTGACTTAGAAAGTATTACGGCACTTAACGATGGTCTTGTTGATTATAAAGGAAACCTTCTTTTTAGTTCTCATGATCATGAATTTATTCAAACAATCGCTAATAGAATTATAAAGATAGACTCAAAACTCACTGAGGATCGTTATACAACTTATGATGAATACCTTGAGAGTGTTTTAAATAATTAGGTGAAAAACTATGAATGAAAAATTAATTGGAACTTGGGTTGAGGTAGCATTGGTTAATGGCTCTAAATGGGTCGGAAAGCTAGAGGAATGGGACGAAGAAGCTATCTTCATTAGTAATGGTTATGAATTTGGTCATCAAAATCACAAAGGTGCTGAGTGTACTAATGATGAAGCTTCAAAGATTTTACCAACGGATCTTAGAGAGTTTTCAGTCAAGAAATAGGTTTCAAACCTAGCTTTCATGAAAATCATCATGTCCGGGTATTGTTTCTGGATCAGGTTCAATTATATCAACACCTAGATGCAAAATCCTAGTTCCTGCATCACAGTTTGGATTTATATTTTTTCCAATAACAACACCATGTTTATCTGCAAGAACTTTTTCTTTCACTTGTCCAAAGACATCATAGACTTTAGCAATCACTTGTCCTTTTTTAACCTTATCTGCGAGGGATGGAATGACATCAACAATTCCCCCTTTCTTAGAGTAAATCCAATAAGACTTATCACAGATAATTGCGTTCGTTACTAAATCCTTTACCTCTCCATCAATCATCTTAAAATGTTTCATTGTATTGAGAATACCTTCAAGAGTTTCATCAATAAGACTATGTTGAAATGCACTAGGGTTTCCAATCTCTATTGTTATTGCGGGAATACCATTATCGTTGGCCCAGCCTCTTAAGGTTCCTTGTTCATCATATTTTTGTACGATAATCTGAGGATTCTGCAAAAATGCGAGTGTTCTTGTTTCTTCGTTTTCCAAATCCGCTCTAATATAAAGACTATTAACTCTGCCATGGCTAGCAGTATGCAAATCTAGTAAATAATCAAATTTACTAATAACTTTTGATGTAAAGAAATGTGCATAAAGATCCCCTGTATTTCCCTCAGGTTTACCTGGCATAATTCTATTCAAGTCTACAGAACCTGAAAAAAATCTTTTTTTGGCCAAATAGCCAGGAACATTACTAATAGGAACTAAAACTAATGAGCCTGCTAAGTTTTCAGGTTTAATATCTTCAATTAATTTAAAAATCGTTGATATCCCATTAAGCTCATTTCCATGAAGGGCAGCTGTAATACCCATTACCGGTCCTTCCTTTTTACCTTTCACAACAATAATTGGTAAACGCCAAGGAACCCCTAGTGAATTATCTGTTAAATGAAGATGAACTCTATGCACTTCACCATTTTCTAGCTCATCTAAGATTAACTCTTCTTTTGTTTTAATTGTAATAACACTATTCATAATTAAACCATTATCTCTTTTATTAAAGTTTCATCATTATCTAAAGACTTAAACAACTTCATTTTAAACTGCCCTTTTGCCCCGATTAAGTTTTGTGCCATCTTATCAATAGCAATAACTGTTAAGATTGTTTGAATATAAGCTTCCACAAGGTCATCAATTCCAATGCCAAGAGAATTAAAATCTTTCCTATCCATTAATAATAATCGTGATGTTTCAGAGTCCCATTTA
The DNA here is from genome assembly GCA_964350135.1 of uncultured Bacteriovoracaceae bacterium. Classification (GTDB taxonomy): domain Bacteria; phylum Bdellovibrionota; class Bacteriovoracia; order Bacteriovoracales; family Bacteriovoracaceae; genus CAYGJN01. The sequence goes on from CAYGJN010000114.1 coordinate 3,256, forward strand.
TTATCATCTAACTTCACAGATAAATTTGTTCCAAGGACATCCCAGCTACTTCCCTTAATTTCAGATTCAAGTGGAGTTCTTGCTCTTCTGGCATAAAGAGCACAAGGAATGAAACCATTAGGAGATGCACAGACCATAACTCTTAAATCTGAAATATAAATATTCCCCTTATTATTTGGAACAGTTCCTACATGAAAAAACTTCCCGTGCTGGCTTGTTGAGCTCCAATCATAATGCCCAATAAGACTTTGAACAATATATTGATCATATGGATAATCCTCCTCCATAAAGTCTTCAAGTTCTTTTTCACTTGTTATTGTCCATACCCCTTGTCCTGCATTCGAGTAAGGGTTCTTAATAACGGCCTTGCCACCAAATCGCTGTATCCATAAAGGAATTTCAGGTTTGCTAACATCCTTTATTGTTTCAGGCATATGAATCTCTAGACCAGATTCACCAATTTCAGAATTAAAAAATTCATAGGCTTTATTGGCCAGAAGTTTATTTCTTCCCCCTGACAAACAAACGAGAGTTGAATTACAAATAAAAGTTTTAGAAGTTGTTGGAATACGATTCCATGGTTTTTGAGTAACATACCTAAGAGCAGCCCTTATAGGAATTTCATTACCATCCAATAATACTTTCATTACCCCATCATCAAACCGAATAAACTGCTCCTCATTATTAAAATGTGGCACAAGATAAACAGTCTCCCCTGTTAAGTCAGACAAAGTCTGAGCATAACCAGAAGTTTCCATATAATTTTTATCATAGATGACTGCTAGACTTCCCTTGGGTAGTTTTTTTTTCTTCTTTAAAGCAGGTAAAAAAGCATTCTCAATTAGAAATCTATAACCACGATGTTCATCGTAGTCACTTCTTGGAGGCATCGATTTTTGACCGGAAGGACATGAGTTTGTTTCCAGTACTACCATTCTTCTATTACCTAACTCTGTTGTAACATAAAAAAGATCAGCTCCTCCCCAAAAAAAATGTTTAGGTCTATAGGATAAAACCTCTTCTAAAGCGGTCTTTTTAATCTGTGGATTAAGATGAAGATATCTCTTTATGATTCTTTGCTTATCCAAATTGAAAAAATGACTTACGATTGGATGAAGCTGGGAGTTTAGTGCTTTTGGATAAAAATGATTATCTTGTTCAAAATTATTTGGTTTTATAAGCTCAATTTTTTTCATAGTCTGATTCTAGTAGAAAATACAAGGAATTGAAGCTTAAAAAAGACAACGCGCCTGGCAAGAGACAAGGTTAATTCTAACTTTTACTAAACAATTTTGTAGCAGTTAAGTCTCCCGCAACATTTACAACAGTGCACCCCATATCAACAATACGATCGACTCCCATAATTAAGCTTACTCCTTCAATAGGAACTCCTACCTTAACTAATACACTTGCAAGGATTCCTATTCCAACACCTGGGACGCCAGGGGAACCAATAGCACTTGCAATTGAGGTGGCAACAACAATCGATATTTGGGGAAGTGTGAGGTTAATATCATAGGCTTGGCTTAAAAAAATCACAGCAGAAGTTTGCCAGATAGCAGATCCAGCCATATTGACAGTTGCTCCTAAAGGGATCAAAAAACGAGCAGTGGATGAATCAACTTGAAGTTCATCTTCGGCCACCTTTAAACTCACTGGCATTGTCGCTGCACTTGATGAAGTAGAAAACGCTAACAGAAGAGGTGTTGATATACTTTTTAAATACTTGAATGGAGATATCTTTTTTGTAATCCCTACTAAAACTGAATAAAAAATCACAAAAAGAAAAAAACCTAAGAAACAGACAAGCACATAAATAGACATATTACCAAGTGATTTAATACCTGTTGAAGCTGTTACTTGGGTCATCATTCCAAAAACCGCGAAAGGAGCTAACTTCATTGCCCAAGAAATTACTTTCATACAAATTTGCTGAATAACCTCAAGTACATCCATAACACTTTTTGCCTGAACTCTATCAATTGAAAGAATAGCAACTCCACCAAGAAGAGATAAAATGACTACATCGAGCATTTGTCCTTCAACAAAAGAAGAGATGGGGTTAACTGGCAAAATATTCAATATTGAATCTGGATTAATTGAAAACATAGACTCATTAGCATTCTCTAATGTAGACCCAACGACCTCTTTTGCTCTAAGTGATAACCCTTTACCCGGAGCAATTAACTTTGTAATAACTATCCCAAAAATTGAAGCTAAAACCGTATTGAAAATGACAAATAGTGAGAATTTTCCTCCAATCTTCTTCATCTGATCAACATCTGAAGTTGAGGCAAGACCTCTTATTATACTTGAAAAAATTAAAGGGATAATAACCATTTTTACAAGTTTCAGGAAAAATTTTGCAGGCAAGACTAACCAAGCTATAAAGATCTCAACAGATTTATCATTCTTAATTACATATTCAGAAAATGGTCCACTGCTTGAAATAATAACTCCAAAGAAGACCCCTAGAAACATCCCAAATAGTACTTTGGCCCAGAGTTTTGATTCAACTAAACCAATTATATGTCCAGATAAGTTCTTTAGGGACTTGGGGTTCAAATATACAAGAGAACTAAATATTTTATTTTCCATATAACCTCTGATAAAAAATTAACATGAATTTAACATTTTGGAGCGGCGCTCTGCATGATGGGGAAAAACTTTAGGAATTATAATGAGCAAACAAACAGATGAAGTTCTTAAGTCAAACCTTCAAAAGGATATTATAAATAATATTATAGGTAATCTCTTTAAAGAAAATAATGATCTCTATTATTCATCTACAATTGATATATCAAACCTAGTTAGACTAAAAATTAAAACTCCTAATTATTTAGATGAAGAGGATTTTCTGCTTGTAAAAAATTTAAGTGCAAGAGATATTCAAAATTTACTGAGCTATATCAGTAATTGCTGCTAATATTTTTTATATTTGTGAATATGCCCTTTAAAATGATCTTTTAAGTACTCAGTATTTTGAGGTTCAATTTTTTCATGAGTATAGGAGAATCTCTCCATTTCATTTGTAAACCTATTTTGATATCCGCGATTCGGAGATACAATAATAACTTCAGCATTATCATTAGCATGGGCATCTATAAAACTTGATAATAACGAACTATGATTTTCTTGATATAAAACATCACTTGCTATTATTAGATCAAACTTTCCAAGAGTTGTTCTTTTATTCTTCCAGTCACATAAGTGAAACTCAATCGCAATATCATTGTTTAATTGAACATTTTCTTCTAAGAACACTTTAACTTCAGGATGATAATCGGTAGCAGTAATATTGGCCCCTCTGTGATTTAATACGAGGCTACTAAGCCCTATTCCGCAACCTACTTCAAGTATTTTCTTGTTCTCTATATCTTGAGTACACATCAGATGTGCCATGATCTCACCAGCTGGCCATAAAACTCCAAAGATAGACCATAAAGTTGAATTTATGCCACGTTTTTCAGACTCATTGTTAATATCTAAAAATTGCTGTTTGTTTTTTAATGTTCTTAAATGAATATCGAAATCAGGGAACTCAATTGAGACATAACGAACTTCTACTTTATTAATAAGGCTCACCTTTGTAAAAAATCTAGGATTGATTACAATTCAAAACAATCTATGTTTTGAGTGATAATAAAGCTTCGATTGGTCGACTAGGACAAATTGAAAAAAATCTACTGTTTATTCTTTTTTTTCTCTTCTTTAATCTTTTTCTTTTCTTTAATTGTTAGTTTTTTCTTCTCTTTATTCTTAGTTTTGTCTTTATTGTCTTTGTTACCTTTTCCCATAATTACCTCATTTTGGGTTGTTTACTCTTATTAGTTTTAGCACCAGCTACTTCTAAAGCAAACAATATTCACTATCAAAATATTTTGAAATGCGATAAGTAAACGTGGAGAGATAAGCAGTCTTAATAATAAAGAAAGACACAGTGTTGCATTTATAAATAAGAAATAAAACCTTTGACTAAAATTTTTTGATAGATAAATTGCTTCATACCTTTAACCTTAAGTAAGTCCATTCTTTCTAATAAAGGGATGAAACGTTTAGGACAAGGGCCCATCAAAAGGCTACTCAATATAAACCACAAAAAGTAGATTTTGTTTTTACTTACTCTTTTTAATTTTCTTAGTGTTTTTCCAATCACTAACTCTTCGTTAGTAAATTCAGTTCCAAATGGAAAAGATTTAAAAAAACCATCTTTCTTAGCTCTAATAAGCACATCTTTGTAACGATCAGGCGTATTGTTCTTAAAGCGTGCTGGTAATTGATATGATTTATCAATTTTCCCTGCTTTTATTGCTTTTTTTAATATTTTATCTTGAAATCTAGAATCAGTAATTTTTATCAAAGCAATAGCCACCTCTTCATCTGTTTTACCTCTAAGCTCAGCTATACCATACTCTGTAATAACAATGTCTCTGAGATGCCTTGGAATAGTACAATTTCCATAGTTAAATACAATATTAGATTCAAGCTTTCCTCTACTATTTACCCTTGTACTTCTAAGTTGCAATATTGAGCGGGCATCAGGTAATTCATGGGCCATGGAAACAAAATTATATTGCCCTCCTACACCTGATACTTGTGATAGATCCTCAAGTGTGTCAGAGCAGGCCGAACCATTAAGGGTAACCTTCATGCAGGTATTAATAAAACGTCCATTTTTTCTTTGCAATCTATCAATTTCTTCATGCCCGTATAATTGATTAATTTGAGAAATACGCTTCATTCTAATTAACTTTCTCTCTTCGATAGGTAAATCTTTTAAAAACTGGTAAAAAGCTGTCGAACCCAAAAAGAAACCGGCATGAGCAACGGCTCCATTTCTCAATTGGCTCCCCAGAGCATTTTGAGTGATAACTTCAAAAGATTTAGGGTCTAAAATATTAGCTTTAACTCTTTCTCCATATTCAAACTCTAAAATACAATTATCAACTTTCACAGACTGTTTAATAAGACGAGATACTATATGAATAGTAACATGGAA
>CAYGJN010000115.1:0-8187 GCA_964350135.1 uncultured Bacteriovoracaceae bacterium
CTTTGCCCAGTTAATACTAAGTCCATCAGGTAAATTACCCGCTGCAACAATAGCATTAAAGGAAACATTTTTGTCAGGATCATTTAAGGCTTTTTCTAAATAAGGAAGAACTTTGGGATGCTTAAGAGCTCCAAAAGTAATAATAATAAAATTTCTTGTTCGATGATCAATCGTATTATCGTATATCACAGCCAGGTTATCTACGAACCAAGGAATCTCTTCCGCTGGTATCGAATCAGACACTACTAATTTTGATAATTCATAAGCAGCAACCCAACGATTACCAAATGTCTTAGATTGCATCTCAATAACCAAGTCACGATAAGTTTTCCCACTAGATAGCATTTTTGTAACGCCAAATATCAGAAGACAGCCAACAAGAACTATTGCAATAGGAACCATAATCCCTGAAAAGGGCTTATTGTCTAAGATTTTTTTTCTATTGGGATCAAATCCCTCTACTGTATTTTCTTTTTCAGTCATGATTTTTTTTCTATGATTTGTAAGCAATGTTTTTATCAATTCAAAGAGTATTCTGGCAATGAGAATCGAGTCATCTCATCTTTTAACTAGACTTACTTTACTCTCTTAACAAAAGAAACTAAGTTATATCATCTATGGCCTACTTACTAAGAACACTTATTCTAATAATGATAATCTCAATCGCTCTTACCACTCTTGTTGCAATGGGAAAGGTAGATATCGGTTACGGGCATATTGAAATTGCAATTCCAACATACCTTTACTGCATATTTGCACAAGCTTTTGTCATGTTTTACTTCATTGGAACATCACGCATGGTAGAAAATATTTATGCTGTACTTCACTCCGAAAAAAATCTTCACGAATTATTTGATAACCCCCCTGAAGACCTGGATTCTTACAAAAAAGAAACCAAAAAATTTGTAACCCAAGCGACTAGGTCTAAAAGACAAACTATTCCTTGGACAATGCTCATGATCATCCTTGGCATGGCTGCTTTTCTTTTAGGTGGTGCTCATGACACTGGCCTTGTAGAAAAAACTACTCATGTAGGACTTGTTTACGGCTTTATTATTACGGCAACAATCGGCTTTTTTCGCCAATGGTATTATCTTGGAAAAACTCACCTTCTGCTTAGAAAAATTAAAGGCTTGTTCGAGCTCCCTGACGGTGAAATGTAGCCTAAGCGCTTGTTTTTGTGGCAGCTCAATTTAACTTATTTATTTAATTTCAACTACTTAGACTATTGCTCTTTAGAAAAATCTCTAAATAACCGATAATATTAGTATGAAATGGGTAATTTTCATTCTCATCACTAATCTTGGGTTTTCTGCGTATGAGCGAGAAGCTGGAATCGAGCGAGCTGAGTTAGGTCAAGAAAAAGTAGAAAATCAAAAACAAATTAATGAAAAAGCATTAGAAGGTCTTGTTCAACAAATCTATCAGGCCTGCAGTAGTCAAACCGATGAAGCCGCTTTTGATAAATGTGTAGAGGAAAAAAAACAAACAGACTTTGCTGAAGAGATTAAACAAATTCAACAAGGTGATGAAGCAGCAGTTGGCATGCTTAATGAGAAATCTACAAAAATATCAAAAGAGGGAGAAAAGGATCTTGCTCTAGGGGATTACCTCTCTGATAGAACAGATAAAATGCTAAGAGGAATTGAGGGTGAAGGCTGCGCAAAAAAAAGAAGGGAAGGCACGAAAGATAGCGCCTGTGAAAAAGAGACAAAAATCATGAGTGATCACTCTCACTTTTATGATCTTTATAAATCGCAACTTACAAAAAATGTTTCTCTGTTTGTAAATAGCTACTGTTTGTTTGCAAGTGACGAGTTTATTCTTTATAAAAACAAAAAAGAAAGAGATAAGAACCAAAAAAGAAATACTCAAAAATTAGCTCTTGCAGCTAATACAATTCAAAGCAAAACAAATGATTCAAACCAAGCTGCTCAACATTTTGGTTCATGTGCAGGAAGACTAAATTATATTTGCCAAATTGATGATAAAAAAGACTTAAAAGAAGAATTCAAAAAAGCAATCGCTTCAACAGAGGATCTACCCAGCAATGCTAGAGATGAAGATATCTCACACTCAAAGCAACAAGCCTGTATCGTCATACAACAACTCAGAAAACTCTCGGGCTCTATTAGTGCTACTGAAAAACGAGCTGACCTTGCGGACTGCAAGGGCGAATTTGATAATAAAAAATGCAGGGAAAGAAATTCGACAGGAATTAGCAAAGGCTTAATTGCTCTTGATTTTTATAACCCCAATAATGATGGGGAGAGATTTGATGATATCACAAGCCTTTCTTCCGCAGAATACTCTGAAGAAATTGAGAAAAAACTGGAATCAAGATTTAATGAAAAATGCCAGGGTGGTTTTGAAACGACAGATTGTCAGGACTTTATTTCTTCTGTTCAAGAGATGACCTCTGATGAAGATCAAAAGAAAATTAAGGCCCAACATCAAATACAAACTGAAGCAGTTGCAAGAAAAATTGCTTCCCTTGAGAGTAATGAGGAAATAAAAGAAATGCTCAAAGCTCAGGGAAAAACTGATGAGCAAATTACAAAAATTGAAGAAGAACTCAATGGAGAGCTCACTCTTCTCAAGGCAAAAATTGAAGAAAAATATAAAAAAGAAAGAGAGGCTCATCTAAAAGAAATCGAGCAAAGATTTGCCTCTGCTAAAGACAAAGAACTCTCATCAAATCCAAATAACAGAGATGCCAGGATGAGCGAGGTTAAAGATAATGTGACAGGAAAAGATTTAAAAGATCTCTTATTTTTTAATAATATTGTTATGGGTTATTTAAATACTGTAAATCCAAATGATCCTGATGCCCCTCAATCATCTAATATTAGCTCTGCTCAAAGAGAGCTCGCCTCTATTGAAGAAAGAGGATTACAAGGGGATTACGAAGGTATTGATGGAGTACAAACTCAAGTAGACGCTATTGCTGGCGGAAGGGATCCTGCTCAAACGGGAGGTGACGAAGGGAGCGCTGTCTTTGAATCACAAACCATTGAAAAACAAATTATAAAAGATGTTGAAGATACAGCTAAGGGCCAGCAACAAGAATAGAAAACTTCTTCAAATATTTTTCACAAAAATAAAAACTCGGTTTTTCCCCGCAGGGTTACGGCCTCTGGTTTTTGTTTCGTAAAGGGTTGCTGCACTGTCTTCACCTACTTCAGTTATAAACTCACGCAAAAACTCTCTTGGCACATAAAGATTATAATAAAGACCACCAGGTACAGGTGTTCCTGGCTTTACATTATCGGCCTGGATAGCCCCATATTTTTTTAAAAGCTTCTCCATCTTGTTTTTAATAAGGTCTGATCTAACTTCTTTAAGCATAATCCGGTACACCTTATTATGCCCAAATCGATAACTTCTAAAATTATAACCAATTCCTCTTTTAGATTCTTCATATTGAGATTGCTCCACATCAGCAATATTTAGCCTATGAGGAAGCTCTTCTACACTTGAAAGAACCACATCTGACTCATCTGTAAAACGCTCTTCTCTGGTGACTTTCACACCTTTTTTCTGATTAACAATATTTTCAAATTCGTTAATTTCATTAAGGATTTCTTTTTCTTCGATTTCATTTTTTAAAGTGTCTTGAAAAATTAAATCCTTATTAAGCCAAAGAAATTTAGGCTCCAGGATTTTCACTTTATCAGATAGATATTTCTCATAGATTGAATTACCACTTCTTAATGCAAAAATCAGGATCATTGCTCCCAATGATAAAACAAGGACTTCTTGAGCAAACTTAAGTTGTTTATTAAAATTAAACTTTTTCTGCATCTGTTCAATATCTATTTCTTTTGTCAGAAAATCTTTTTTCATATGCTCAATTAACCCAACCCATTGTGGATATAAGGTAACCTCCAGAGACTTCATCATCTCTTCCTCTTGAGGTGTTTCAAAGCTTGTTGGCAAATCAATTTTTTGCCTTAGTTTACTCATTGTAAGTTTGCAATTTGGAGAAGTTATATTACCAAGTCGAAAGAGTTCATTTATATCCTCTTCAAAAAACGGTGCCTGAAGAATGAAATAATCTCTGAGTATTGTTGCAACTTTTGAATGATAGATACCTAATTCGCTAGACAGAGAATCAATCGACATATTCTTAAAAACAAAACAATAAACTACAAATTTAAACTCAAGCCATTTAAACCAACTAAGCAGTGGTCCTGCAGTAGTTTTTTTCTGAATATAGCCAAATCTTTTAATAACTTGGGAAACAGAAAGACCATCAAGAAAAAAAAGATCCCAAAACCTAGAAAACTCTTCAGTATATTTTCCCTGCCAGGTAATACCTTCTTCATCTAGAGCAAGCCAGTTATAAAACTGAGTAATATCCTCAGAATAGAGGATCGTGCTTTCAGGACTTAATTGTTCAAATGCTTGTTCGTTCACCAAGGTATTTTCTTATAATAAGGACGGTTTTGAAACGATTAAGTAGCTGATTTAAAGGATCAAGTTTGAACTCCCCAATTTTTGCCTGCTTGTATCGGATATTAAATGCAAAGTACCATTATTAATGAGGATGTTTAACAGCCTTAATCAGGGGATATAATGACTGCGGTTAGTTCAGCTCAACAATCAAGACTTAGAGAAGCTCAAGAGAAAAAACATAACTTTGAGATGAATAAGACTCGCGAGCAATTCAACAGAGAATACACCAAAGAAGTCGAGGCCCAGGAAAAAGAACTCAAAAATATCCAAAAGGGTTACAAAGTTAAGATTACTGACTCTAAAGACACTCTTGAGAAGAAACTCGCAGTACTAAGAAAAAATCATCAACACAGATACTTACAAGAAAAAGAAAGATTGGATCAAGAACTAATGAATCTAAAACTTTCTAATCAAGATAAAGCTGGTGAGCTTAAAAAAGGTCATGAAACTGAGATCGCAAGAATGCAAGAAGAGCATATGGAGTATCTCGAGAATGCCAAACGTAAATTTGAAAAAGAAAAGATTAAGTACAAGACTTAACAGCTAGGAGTGATTAAATGACAGCAGATGTTTCAACAGGAAAATTTATAGATGGAAAAGCTCATGCAATCGAGCTATTACAGGCCCTAACTCCAGCTGAGCGAAATAGGATTCTTGCACAAATAAGTTTACGAGACAAAAGTCTAGCCGCAGAACTCTCACAAGGAGCCTTTTCATTTAGAAATCTAAAAGACCTTAATCAGCATGCCCTTATAAGAGTCTCTCAACTTATTGATGCTCGGGTTTTTGGTATCTCTTTAAAAGGTAATAGCATTGATATTCAAAAAAATATCCTTTCAAAACTACCAAGGGAATATGCAGAGGTTGCTTATAATTATCTTTTATCAGGACAAGCAAATGATGAAAGAAATATTCAAAGGGCCAAGGATAAAGTTTTAACAACTGTTTCAAAGCTTGTTAAACAAAACCAGATTAGCCTTTAACTAAGACTCAAAAAGAACTCCGTGCCTCAAACCAAAAGTTGAAACATAGATTTCTTCTGTGTTAAGTGCTTCAGTGATTGTATTAATAATATAGCAACCAGCGTGACTCACCTTTGCTCTCTTTCCAATATAGGGATATTTTTCAAGTAATTCATCAGCAGACAACTTAAATATTTTTTCAGAAAAACTCTTATAGTTTTTAACTGTAATTCTTTGACCATGGACGGCCTTGTCATCATAGTCTGGCAGCTCTAATAACATTGCGGCATGAGTTGTAATAGACCCTGCAATACCTACAAGCATTTTTGTTTTATAATTTTGCCCTTGAGAGAAAAGGTTTAAGATTCTTTGAATTTCTTGCTCCCAAAGACCTTTTTCAATCCAAGCAGTCGCTCTTACAACTCCCATAGGAAGACTTATACTTTCAATAACTTTAAATGGTTGTCTTGTGATTTTTATAAACTCAGTTGAAGCTCCACCAATATCCATAAGAATTAACTCATTTTGAGGTTCAGTGAATCCAAGACTAGCTCCAAGAGCTGAGTAATAAGCTTCATCACTTGAGCTTATAATACTAATCTCAAAGCCCAGCTCTTTTTTTATTTTCTCAAAAAAAGTTTGCGCATTATTGGCAACACGAGAGGCTTCGGTTGCTGTTACTTTTATTTGTCCTGGCTTAAGTCCCAAAGCAGAAGCTCTATTTTTATAATTACTTAAAGCTTCAAAAGTATCTTCCATCGCCTCAGGAATAAATTCATTATTTAGGTCTAGATCTCTTCCAAGTCCAGTAATCGTTGAAATGCTTTCTTTTTCAAAAAATTTTCTGCCATCAAAATGGCCGGCAAGAAACAGGCAAGAATTAGAGCCGATATCGATGACGGCCTTTAAATTATTCATGAATGGTCCAAGACTTCTGTAAGATTGTTCCCATGACGATAAATACCTTTCTCACAAATAACACCTTTAATAAGTTCAGATGGAGTAATATCAAAGCTTGGGTTAAAGGCAGTTACTCCGTTTGGTGCAATCTGCTTATCTTGAATTTTAAGGATTTCATTTGGATCTCTAAGTTCAATTTCAATATTTGAGCCTTGATCTGTATTAAGATCAAATGAGCTTAGCGGGGCGACTACATAAAAAGGAATTTGAAAATAATTAGCAATAATAGCTAAGTTGCAAGTTCCTACTTTATTAGCGGTATCCCTATTAGCTGCAATTCTATCAGCACCAACAAATATCGCATCTACTTTTGCTCCGCCCATTAAAAGAGAAGCTGCACCCTCAACAACTATTTCGTGAGGAATGCCTTCGCATTTCAATTCATAAGATGTAAGCCTGCTACCTTGCAAATAAGGTCTTGTCTCATCGACCCAAACTTTTTCAATAAGCTGATTAGTGTGAAGATGGCTAATAACCCCAAGGGCCGTTCCTAGAGTTCCACAGGCTAAAGTACCAGTATTACAATGAGTAAGGATTCTAAGCTTAGAAGGACCATAAATTTCAGTCAGCTCATCAAGAGCATACTTGGCCATTAAAAGGTTTTTCTCATAAGCTTCATTCATTTCATCTTGAGCAAACTTTATAATTTTTTTATAAACTTCTTTAGTACTATTTTCATCTAAAGCTTTTTGAAGAATAACTTGTACTCGCCTTACTTCATACTCTAAATTAACTGCAGTGGGCCTGGCAGAAATAAGATAATCACAAGCTTGATTAAGATCATCTTTGCTATATTCTTGATTATTCTGTGACCACAGGGCCATTGCAAATAGTGCTGTAAATCCTATACAGGGCGCACCTCTTACAACCATATCCTTAATGCCGTTATGACAGCCTTCAAGAGAATTTATCGATTGGTAAATTTTCTTGTGGGGGAGTTGTCTTTGATCAATCAACTTAAGAGTATTGTTTTCCCAAATGATAGGCAGGACTTGTTTTGCGCTCATTGAAAAAGACCTTTTAGAAGATTGCCACCTTTTCCCTTTAGGTATTTATCAATTGCTTTTTGTCCCTCTTTTTTAAGAGCTTTTTTACCTTGCTCTTTAATTGCAGATTTAGCTAATTTTTTAATTGTGTAACCATAATCAGGTTTAAGCGCAAACCCAGGACCTTCTAGTTTGGCAAATAAAGTATCGGTTCCAACATTCTTTTTCATTTGTGTAGAAAGAGACCCACTTTGTGCCTGAACACTCATGATAACTTGGCCATTTTTTTTAAGATCTTCTGGAAACAAGTTTCCTTCTCCTTTAATATCAACACTATTTCGTATCCCTAAAAAACGAAAATTCTTTAACTTATAATGGTCATTAGAAAAATTAGCATTAAGATCCAAAGTCTTGAATTTATCATCTACTTTAATATCTTTTTTGCTAACTGCTTTAGAAAGCATTGGAATATTAGAGACAAAACCTTCTAGAAACTCACTAATGCTAATACCCTTAAGCTCACCATTTCTAACTTTTGAATTAAGCTCAATAGCATATATCGATTTTCCTGGATTCTTGGTTATAGTTCCCGAACTATCAATATTTGCAATTCCACTTGTGCCCTCTATTAAATCAGGAAGAGCAAAGTTAAATGAGTTTAGATTAAGATCCTTTATATTAATACTGTACTTGGTTTCAAGAGAATCATTTGAAAGTCTTGCAATAAAACTTCCATTGGAGGAACTCTTATCAAGCCAAAACTTTAAATTCTTGCTAGCAATTCTATTATTCTTGCTCACAATATTTGCACTTGCTTTAAG
>CAYGJN010000116.1:0-8140 GCA_964350135.1 uncultured Bacteriovoracaceae bacterium
ACCTGAAGATTCAGGCCCATAAATTTCAACAATTCTTCCTTGAGGAATCCCACCAATACCAAGTGCTAAATCAATTCCTAAGCAACCAGTCGAAATAGCTGGCATTTTTACAACAGGCGCATCAGCACTTAAGCGCATGATAGCTCCTTTACCAAATTGTTTTTCAATTGTTGAAAGGGCAAGGTCTAGCGCCTTCTGCTTGTTAGCATCAGTTTGCGTTGTAGTCGTCATGAATGTCTCCTAAGTTTTGACTTGTTCTATTCAGAACAAGCGGTTTTGAATGTCTCTCTACTTCAGATATTAACCGCAAGCTCTGCTTCAGGCAATAAAGCAATTAGTCGATTTTTTTTGTCTAGTTAAGGTCTGAATTTTTTTAGTTTATGCGCAAAGGGTTATCAAAAAACAAATGTACGAATAAGATAAAATAAACCACCTGCGTAGATACCGGCTACCACATCATCTAAAATCGTTCCTATTCCATGAGTGATTTCTTTATCAAAATATGAAACAGGCCAAGGCTTGAAAATATCGAAAATTCGAAAAAGCACAAATAGACAAAATAACTCAAGAAAGTTTTTGGTAGGCCAAAAGCAAAAGGTAATAAACATACCTATAACCTCATCAATAACAATCCATGAGGGGTCGTGAACTTCATATTTATTTTGAAACATCTCGGCAACTAGCCCAGATCCAATGATTGAAAGCAAAAGTATAGGGTAGAGGAATATGACTGGGAGTTCATAATAAGCAATAAAGTACAAAAAAGGAAGCGTAGCGGCACTGGCGACAGTACCAGGAGCTTTTGGAGAAAACCCTGTGCCAAAAAAACCTAAGAAAAGCATTTCAATGCTGTAGGGCGATGGTTTTTTATTATCTTTCATGCATAATATCCTAAATCTCTTTTCGCTCAATAAAAAGGCATTACTTGAAAAGACCACTTTATCTTAATAAATATCTCTTTGATTGGGAGACTCTAGATGTTGTCCTTGGAGGCAAATCCGCTTTAGATGCTAAATCTTTTGTTGGACCATTACATGAAGAGGCACAGATTGAAGAATTTCTTTCTGCCTATGGCTATAATCAATCAGATCCGATTCTTAAGGCCGAAACGTTTGGAACTTTCCAAGAAGCTGTTCAGTTTATTAAGAGGTATTTTCTTAACGAGGGTAATCCTGGAGGATTAAAATTAGAAATCCCGGCAGCCCTTTTAAAAATTACAGAAGTTAAAGATCTCTTTCAAATGGCAACACCATCTTTAAAAGACTATTCCTATGAGCAAGCATTATGGGCCCAAATAATATTAAAAGTTATGCATACAATTTTGCACGCAGATAAAGATCTTCGTTATAATTATTATGCACAAATTCAACAGCAGGTATTTGATAGATTTTATAGGTATCTGAGCCGCGATAATGAAAATAATCTTTTTCTTTGTAAAAAAGGTGAAGAAGAAAAAATTTCTCTTAAAGACTTTGAAACAAAATCAACAAAATCAAGAGATAGCATTATTATAAAGCTTCTTCACAAGGCTGAAAATGTTGCTGAAGAAGTTTTTGATAGAATTGGTGTTCGTTTTGTAACCCATTCTAAACTTGATTGCTTAAGAGTCATAAAATTTCTTTATCAAAAAAATGTTATTGTTATTCATAATATTAAACCATCTAGATCTAGAAACTCTCTAATAGATATCGAGCATTTTAAACACCAGCACCATAATGTTTTAAGAATGGCCTTAAGGAATGAGTTAACAGAGGAAAGGTTTCAGCAAGCTCTTAATAGGGAAATCAAGGCCACTGGGGTTGAGGGTGATGACAATACTCACTCATTAAGCTCGTACCAATCAATCCAGTTCACAGGAAGACAACTTATTCGTTATAAGAACCCTTTTGCTGAAGAGTTTAATGAGTTAAGAAAAATGGCCAGAAAGACTGATAAAGAAGACCCTTTGGCAAAAAAGATTTTGTCCATGGATCATTCTTTGATTTCAAGAAGTATTCGTTTTTTCTATCCATTTGAAGTTCAAATTGTAGATGTTGAGTCTCACCAAAATAATGTAAAAGGTGAGGCGAGCCACCAGGATTACAAAAAGAGTCAGCTATCTTCAGCTCAACAAAGGCTTTTTGCTCCGCTTTTAGAATTCAAAGCAAAATCATAAATATTTCTTGATATAAGACTCAATAACTTCGTTTATAGAGTCTGGAAAATCAACTTGAGGAACATGGCTTCCATCTTTTACTTTGTAGAGAAATGAGTTTTCTAAAGAATTATGCATAATTCTTTGTACGTAAAAAGGGATAACTTTATCGTTTTCTCCACCAATAATAAGAGTTTGTGTTTTTATTGTATCTAGATAAGGGAGAATATCATGGTCACGCATCTCTTCTAAGAGTTTTAAAAATATCTCTGCAGGCAATTTTGCAACTCTGTTGAGATAGACTTGGACAAATTCATCAGAGACTTCTTTAACATTAAAGCCACCTTGAGTAATAATATAGCGTGCTATTGGGTTAAGGCCTCCTGTTTTCCAAACTTGCTCATAGATTTTTGGGAAATTTCCTTTGATAAGTTTAAGTAGCGGGAAAATAAAACTCATACTTGTTGAATTAAACATAACATCATGAGGTGCAAAAACTGTTCCTGCGATAAGAACCATTGCTTTAATATTTTCAGGATGTCTTTTGGCATACTCAAGAGCGATATTAACGCCCATACTATGACCGAGTAACACGGAAGAATTTATCTTCAAAGAGTTCAAAATGCAGTGAAGATCTTTTGTCATAACATCAAATGAGATTCCCTCAATATTATGAGCTCCTTGTGAATTGAAATGCCCTCTTAAGTCATAATAGAGTACCTTGTAACCAGACTGATCAAAATGCTGTATTTGTTTTTCCCAGTGTGCACTATTGCAGACGAGTCCGTAGTTAAAAATAAGAACATTGTCATTAACCTCATTAGTGTCAGGGAAATTTGTGCAGACAAAAAGCTTGGTGTTATCAAATGAAGAAATATAATGAGGGTAGGTTTTTGTTAACATTATTCTTTTAAACTTTCTTCAAGGGTATTTAGAATTGATAAAGAAGGGTGATTTCCCTTGATCATCTTTTTTAGATTCTCAGCATAAACAACAGAGAGTTCATTTTTAGAAAGAGAAAAATCTATAATCTTAATCTCTGTATTGCCTATATTGACTTGGTCTCCTGGCATGCAAATTCCCTTTTGCCCAACTCTTTTTGAATTGATCATTACGGGAGTTTGATAATTGTCTTCAAGGACTTCCAGAAGAAGAAGGTTTTTAATAATACTAAGTTTGATAAATTTTATTGGTACGCTTGGGTCGGCAATTCTGATATCTGAAATTTTGCAAGATGTATGTCCAATAAGCAGAGAGTTTTTTTGGTAATTCCAATTGCCCCAAATCTCAAAATCAATAGAACGTGTTATTTCAAACGTGATCATAAGCCTATTATAAGTCTTTTTAGAAAAATTTTATATGGTGGAAACGACTGTTTGTAGATGTTCAAGATGAGCTAATTCGTTTTTGAAATCTCCCTCAACAAGAAGTGATTCAAGGTCATCTTTGACCATATAGAGAATATCTTGATCATCAATAATATTAGCTATTCTTCTTTGTACTCCACCTGATTGATTTACTCCGAAAAGATCTCCTTCACCTCTTAGTTTAAGGTCAGCTTCTGAAATCTTAAAGCCATCAAGACATGACTCAATGACCTTTAGACGAGGTAGCGATGCAAGATGACTCTTATCAACCACAAGAAAGCAAAAACCTGGTTTTTCTCCACGCCCAACTCTTCCTCTTAGTTGATGAAGAGAGCTAAGGCCAAATCTTTCGGGGTTAATAATTGCCATAACTGTTGCATTCAAAATATTAATCCCAACTTCGATGACACTTGTTGAAACTAATAGTTGGACCTCATTTTGAGTAAAATCAGTAAGCACAGAGTTCTTCTCATCAGAAGACATTTTTCCGTGAAGAAAACTTACTTTAAAGTCTTTAAAAATTTTACTAAACTCTAAGTATATTTTTTCCACCGCTTGGTAATCCATTTCAGGATTATCTTCAATAGCAGGGGAGACAATATAGCATTGCTCGCCCATCTCTAAGCGAGTTTTAATAAAGCTTAAGAATTTTTCAAATGTTTCTGGAGAAACGATTCTTGTTTTAATTCCGGCTCTATTTTTAGGCATTGTTTTAATAACAGAAATATCAAGATCACCGTATTGAGTTAGGCTTAATGATCTGGGGATAGGTGTCGCAGTCATGATAAGAGTATGACATCCTTCACCTTTAGAAATTAATTTCAGTCTTTGGTTTACGCCAAACTTATGTTGTTCATCAATAATTGCAAGAGAGAGATTCTTGAACTCTACTGCCTCCTGAAATAGTGCATGGGTACCAACAATAATATCAATTCTTCCAGAGCGAAGGTCTTCAATGATTTCTCGTTTTTCTTTAGCAGTATGAGCACCAATAAGTAGGCCAACACGAGTATCAGCATTTTTTAAAATATTGTTGAAAGTAATATAATGTTGTTGGGCAAGAGATTCAGTAGGGCACATTATAGCGGATTGCTTGCCATCATTTGCGACAATAGTTGATGCAATGAGAGCGACAGTTGTTTTTCCACATCCAACATCACCTTGAATAAGGCGGGACATTGGATGGCCTAATGAAAAATCAGATATAATTTCATTTAAAACATTTTCTTGATCTAGAGTTAGCTCATATGGGAAAAGAGATTTATAGCGATTAAGTTCATCAGGGAGAACATTAAATCTATGAGCCGTTTTTGTTTTAAGCTTCTCTTTTCTAATTCTCGATTTAAGCTGTTCAAGGTGAAACTCGTAATAAACCAGTCTTCTGCGGGCCTTTTCAAGTAAATTTTCATTATATTGATTTGTTGAGATATCTCTTAAATGAAAGACCTTAAAAGCATTTGAAAGGCTAATTAGGGATCTTTTGTGTAGTTCAAGTTCTTGAAGAGGTTCATTGAATTGCTCAAAAATATAAGTAGGAATTTTATCAATTAATTTTTTAGTTAAATGACTGGCAACTCCTGAAACAGTTGGGTATTGAACTTTAAAACCCTCAGTCCCACTTTCATCATCTAAAATATCAGGTGCAATCATTTGAAATTGATTTCTATAAAAACCAATTTTCCCAAGAAATGTGAACTCATAATCAAGACTATCAATTTTTTGAGACATATTTGGATAAGCATTGAACCATTGAAGTAAAATTGTTTCTGAGCTCATTGAGTCTTTAACAATCGCAGTAATATTTGAAAGTCTAATGCCCCGTTTTCCTTTTTGAAAACAAGGTGTCTTTCGAATATTAATGATTTTGCCCTTGCCTCTAAAAAACTGTCCCTCTTGAATTGTCTTAAAACTTTCGACACTGGGAACTTTTATGGCCCGCAAGGGTAAGACCCAGAGAAGGTCTCTTAAATTATTAATACCAGCATTATTGAGAGAAGTAATAGTCTTGGATTTCTTTTTATTTGAAGAAAGCTCTTCAAGAGGTGAATTAAGACTAAGACTATTCATTATTTATATTCAACAGACTCTATTTCGTATTCAATATTACCTTTAGGGGCATGAACATTTGCAGTATCACCTTCTTCTAAACCGATAAGTGCTTTTCCAAGAGGTGAATGATAAGAAATTTTGTCTGCATGTTTTTGAGCTTCGTCGTCACCAACAATTTGATAAGTAATACTTAAATCTTTTTCTGGATCGAAAAGAGTTACAGTTGCACCAAAAAGAATTTTTGGTCCATTTAGTTGAGTAACATCAACAACCTTTGCGCGGTTAAGTTTTGATTGGACTTCTAGGATACGACCTTCTGTATGACTTTGGCTTTCTTTGGCAGCATGGTACTCAGCATTTTCTTTAAGATCACCAAGCTCTCTTGCTTCAGAAATAGCTTTTTTGATTTTCTCACGATCAACTTTTACAAGTTGGTCTAACTCAGCTTCTAGTTCTTCTTTTCCTTTAGATGTCATAACTACATCATTACTCATATCAAAATCCTTTCTTGATTAATTTTTAAATAAAGCGGCTGCTGCATCTAAAAGCTCATCTTTATGATTAGCTTCAGTGGTAGAATCACCAAGTTTGAAATAATCACAGAAGTTTGCTTTTTCTTTATCAACAATCCTATCAGCTACTGGTTCCTTGCATTCGTTGTATGCGTTTGAATCATAGAACTCACACATTTTACATACATGCATACTTTGTGTGCATTGGTCACACTCTTCTTGCCGAGAAATTTTTTGTCCTGCTTTTAGTGTTAAAGCAGTCGAACATTTAAAACAATTCATTTGAGAATTATATCCTGACTAAAAACCAAAATTTACCCCTGCAAAAAGTCCCAATCCTGAGCTCTTTTGAGTTGTATTCAGCGCACTGCGATCTTTATAGGGTAAAAAGTAGATTTTTGGAAGGTTTCTTTTATTGTATTCCTCAATAGAGTCTTGCAAATTACTTTCATTTTGATGCTCCAGGGTTCTAGAGATTAAAAAGTTTATTGCAATTAAAGCTGCTCCACTGGCAAGAAGGCCTTCTCTAGATAGAAAACCTGTTTTCTCATCGTCAATAAAGACAGAACCAATAATTGACGCTGCGCCAAGGGTTCCTATAATAGCCGTGGCACTACGTTTGATAATATTTTTTTGATAAGTATCAAGGTATGAGACTGCCACAGGGTCCTTTGATAAATAAGGCCTTAATCCTTCCCCCTTAGATGTAGAATTTATATCAACTAAGATTTTTTGATTATTAATGATTGCTGTACGGTTACAGCTATCTTCTGCCCATAGGTTATGGGTGTTTAGAATTATAAAAAGAAGCAAAAATTTACCGGCGCCCACGTCTAATCCTTAAAAGCATTATTCTAACATTATAAAGGTTTATTATAGAAACAGTAACTGAGCAAAAAACTTAAGTATGGATATTATTAAGAGAGGCCTTGACTTCACCCAAACCATTAAAAATGTCACTCGTTTTAGGGAGATTATATCTGTCTTTGCTCGTAATGGACTTGATGAATTTGTTATTAAATCCGGTCTCCATAAAGTAGTTCCTAATTTTGTTTTACCAAAAACAAGATTATCAGAAGCCATGGAAGAAAATAGCTCGGCAAGTTGGGCCAGGATAATAGGCTATAGATTGAGAAAGTCTTTTGAAGAGTTGGGGCCTGGATTTGTAAAGATCGGACAACTGTTGAGTACACGTGAAGATATTTTTCCTGCAGACTTTATTGTTCAAATGCAATACCTAAGAGATCAAGCAAGTGATGTTCCCTTTGAAACTATTGTCAAAAGCATTGAGGCTTCACTTGGATGCTCATCTAGTGAAGTGTTTAAGAAAATTGATCCTAAACCAATTGGTAAAGCTTCGATTGGGATTGTTTATAGGGCTGAACTTAAAAATGGTAAAGAAGTTGTTGTTAAGGTTAGAAGACCAGGTATAAATAAAATAATTGATACAGATATCAATATTGCTAATTATATTATTTCTCAAGTGGAACGTGTTAGTGAAGAAGTAAAATATTTAGGCGTATCAAGACTTGTTCAAGACTTTGGTAGTAGTCTTCAAACAGAACTAGACTTTAATATTGAAGCTTTGAATTGCAAAAGACTCAAAGAAAATCTAGAAAAGCTCGATGCTAAAAAGGTCTTTTATATTCCTAAAGTCTATGAGGAGTACACAAAAGAAGATCTAATCGTAATGGAATTCCTTGATGGGGTACCTTTTAGTGACTCCCAGAGAGTAAAAGAAAAACTTCCTATTATTCAAAAAAAACTCACTGAAGGATTGCAGGTCTTCATTAAGACCTTACTGCAAGACGGCTTTTTTCATGCAGATCTTCATGGTGGCAATTTCTTTTTACTTTCACAAAATAAAATTGGCCTTGTTGATTTTGGTTTAATGGGGCATCTTAGCAAGAAATCAAGAAGTAGCTTAATTGTAATCTTGTACTCACTTATTAATCATAATTATGAAAATTTAGTTTATGAATTTTTAGATGTTGCAGAATATGAAGAAATCCCTGATGTAGAGGGCCTAATTAGAGATGTGAGAGAGTCTCTTTCAATGTTTGTGGGATTGACTGTTC
>CAYGJN010000117.1:0-8132 GCA_964350135.1 uncultured Bacteriovoracaceae bacterium
CACACCATCGCTTCCAAACAAAAGAGCAATAAGTGCAGGGGCAATACAAATAGCACCAATAGGTTTTTTATCTTTATGAAAACCTATTAAAATATTTTTGATAGTTGGGTCTACTTTTGCTTTTGGCCCATCAAAAGCAAAACTACATAAATTCTTAGCAACACCAAAGCCCCCAGGAAGGATAATCCCATCAAAGTTTGCTGCTTTTAACTTCTTCAAAGAACTAACTTTGCCTCGGGCAATGCGGGCCGACTCCTCTAAGATTGATCTCTTTTGAGAATCAGCAACCCCACTAAGATGATTAACTGTATGGTATTGATCTTCATCTGGTGCAAATAGTTCAAAATTAACTCCCTGTTGATCTAGAGCTAAAAGAGTAAAAGTGGATTCTCTTATCTCAGAGCCATCTAAATACCCACAGCCTGATAAAATTACGGCCATCTTTTTCATACATACTCCTAATTTCAGCAACTTATATAATGAAAATTCTTTGTAAAATGCTTGTGAAGATATTACAAAGAATCTGGACTAAAAACAACAGTCTCTTAGACTCTAAGATACTTGGGTAGCACTCCAAAAAGGGGATTTTGTGAAGATATTATTGTTATTATTTCTAAGCTTTACTGCATTAGGAGAAATTCGATACCCATTTGAAAATGCTGAATTATTAAAAGCTGCTAAAAAACATCTTAGAGAACTCAATATAGCTACTGATATTGGAAACAAACTTCATCCTTTAATGAAAGTTTCAAGTGATGACCCAGAAACTAAAGAACTATTTATGGTTATTGTTACTAAAGAGGTTAACGGAAAAGATAAACCTCAATACCTTCTTGGCATCAATAGAAAAGGTAGAGTTCAACCTATAGATAAAGAAAATGATATTCTAACTAGCCTTAAGGCCTATGATCGAACAATTCCTAATATTCAATTATGGGAATGTGATGAAATATTTAGTGGTGTTATCATGAAGGCCAAACAAGACAGAGGCATTATTTATCTTAAGGCCGAAAGTTGGGATGAAGATCTTGGCACAGCAAAAATGTCATTGACGTATAATACAGATGCAAAAAGCAAAAAATACAAGCCTGAAAATCTTAAAACTGTTCATTTTGATTTAATACAATCTGAACGTTTCGAATTTCTTTACGAAGGCTCAAACGAAGTTATTAATCATATGTTTTTCAAAGTAGCCAAACTTCCTATTATAGGAAAAATCTACGGTGTTGAAAAAATTATTATTAATCCATAATTTTCCGAGCTAGTTTATAGGCCAAATATGGTCCAAGACTCCATCCATTTTTATAAAGTCCTTGAATTGAGAAGATATTATGACCATGCTCAATAATGGCAGGTTTTCTTTTTTCTCCAAGATGCCTTTGTCCAATTTTAACCTGTGAATCAACTAGACTAGGAAGAGTACAAGAAGCAATGTTTTTAGCCGTCTTATAGGCCTTTAAGAGCTCGTCTCTCGCTCCAATAAAATTCATAGACTCAGTAGTAGAACCTAATAAAAGTCGCTTAGAGGAGCGTCTATAGCTTAGATAAAAATCCTTATAATAGTCTTTATGAAAACTTTCAGGGTAATCAATATTTTTCCAGAGCAGATAGCTTCCAGTTTTTACTTTGCCTGGTGATTTAGGATAGAGATTATAGAGCTTCCCTAAAGCACCTGCGCAAAGAATAATACTATCAAAAGATGAGAGCGCATTGAGGTTTGAAATAAATTTTGACTGGATTGAAATATTATTTTTTTTTATAAGAGCATCTAGGAATATATCAGAATCAATTAAAAAAGCATGTTCTTTGAAATCTTTTAAATGAGAAAATCTTAAATCAAAGCTCTCTTCATTTTTTTCTTTTAAGCAAAAGTACTCATGAACTGTAGGATTAACCCCACTTAGGTTCAAAGACTCAATCCAATTATAAGTAAAATCAAATGAATCAGATAATAAATCTCCAAACTCACTTATACCTTTTCTAACACCAAAAGAGCTTAAAACAGCAGTAGAGTTATAACTTGTTTTAAGAGATTTCTCATTAAAATCATAAAGAGTGATATCCTTACAGCCAAACTGTTTTAAAAAATGCACTAGCGAGATACCAGCTATTCCCGCACCAACAATAGCAATTTTCACTTTAGATCACAGTGAAGATAGTCTTTACAAATTTGTGCCATTGCCCTATGCGAAGAATTAAATGCAGAAATAATAGATCCACCTTTTTTTCCTGCTGAAAGATCGCCTACTAAAAAGAGGCCAGGAATGCTTGTTTCATGCGCACCAGTAAGCTCAGGTTCACCTCCAATAAACTCTATTCCTATTAGTTTTAAAAAATTATGAGGAGTACTACCACCTAAAGCATAAACAATATGATCATACGCCTTAGTAGGAGCTTCCTTAAAATTGACTTTTATTTTAGGTTGATCTTGTTGTTCAATAGATTCAATATCAGTTTTATAAAGAATATTAACCTTTTTTCTCTTTTCAAGATTTTCAAGAGCTTCTTTATTTAGATTATTCATACGGCTAAAATTATCTCGCCTATAGCTAATGTCTACATTATTATTTTTTTGACTTAAATATTGCACATACTCACTAGCACTATCTCCACCCCCAACAACCAACACACTAGAGTTTGTTATAGGTTTTGAAGTTATATCAAAATGAATACAGTCTCTAAGAGTACTAGGAAGATTATAATCAGGCCTATTAGGCCTGCCCATCATACCAATAGCAATAGAGCATGCCTTACTTATATAACGACTTTTATTGGTATCAATAATAAAGTAGCCTTGCTTTGTGTATTCAATTTTTTGAACTGATTCTTTGTATTGAACTTTAATATTAAAGTCATTTATTGTTTTATCTAATAAGCTAAGAGTTTCCTCTTTGGTGGTATCTCTCAAACAAAGAACTCCCAAACAATTGGCCTCAGCACCCTTATAGTTTGCAGTAACTGGCTTAGAATCTGGATAATACTTTCTAATTGAAAATGAATGCTCAGGAGCTTGCTCTAGTAATAAAATATCATCTGACTTAAGACCTTGGGTAATTGCTTCAGCTGCTAAGGAAATACCTGCTGGGCCTGCACCAATAATAATAAGCTCTTTCATATCTCCCCCTGGGCAAAAAATGGACTTTCCCAGAGATTGTATCTCTCAAGGATTATAATGAAAACATGTCAAAAACATCAAAAGATATTGTGCTTGTACAAAATAGCATTACAAAAAATAAGTCCCTAGAGGAAAAGTTTCAAAAAGCTAAAACTAAAATCCTGGGTTTTGATGATTTCTTGCATGAGTTTTTAAACTCATTTGTTTCCAAACAAACAAGATCTTCGTATATGAAAGATTTGCAAATGTTTTTTGAGTTTATTCATTCCGGTGGAGATAAGATTATAAGTCCAGAAGATATTAAATCATATCACTTCTCACTCTATAGAGATTGGATGATTGAGCAAAACTATGCACCTGCTACAATAAACAGAAGACTTGTTTGTATTAGATCCTTTATGAAATGGTCTTTATCACAAGGCCTAATTAGTATTAACCCACTTGATGCAATTAAATTACCAAAAGTCCAAACAGTAACCCCAACTCAAGCATTTACTGATGATGAGGCAAAACGGATGATAGCATCACCAAATATTGCTGAATTTCAAGGGTCAACTCATAGAATAGTATTGATCTTATTATTCTATTTAGGATTACGAAGAGCAGAAATCACTAAGATCAGATGGAAAGATATTACTAAAGAAAGGCATCATACAGTTATAAAAGTTATAACTAAAGGTGCAAAAATTAGATTTGTCCCCATACCTCCTACAGTAATGAATGAACTTGAAGAATATAAAGCTAGATTAGAAAATTTTTATAAATCTAAAGTTAAAGATACTGAATTTATTATTCAAACAAGTAAAAAGTCATTATCAGAAAAGCCAATGGATGGATCAACTGTTTATAGAATTGTTAGTCGTTATGCAAAACGCCTAGGAATCAACAAGAAAGTTGGTGCCCATAGTTGTCGGGCCACAGTCATCTCCCATCTTTTAGACACTCAAAAATCAACTATGCGTGAAGTTGCAGATTTTGCAGGCCACGAGCAAATAACAACTACACAACGCTATGATAAGAAAAGAAAAGGCTTAGATGAAAACCCTGTTTATAAAATTGATTTTGAAAAGAAAACTGGCTAACCTACAGTTCTAATTTCTTCTAAATAATGATCTTCATCTTTTTGAACATTACTAATTACAAAATGTGACACTAGCACTGTGATAAGATATGGACAAATAAAAGAAAACATTACTCCATAAGTTGATATTTTTACAGGAATTTTTCTATCAACAAATACTTGTGGCATAATCTCTCCACCATACTGATCAAGAAAATAAAGAAATGCAAGGCCTAGCAAGATACCAGCAGCGCTAAATATTAAAGTCACTAAATGAATAAAAACATTTGCACTAAGAGCAATTTTTTTCTTTGAGGCACCTAAAATCCAAAAAGAGATTAGATCTTTTTTAAGTTTTTCAAATAGAATAAACAATGCACTGATGATAGACAAACCAACTAAACAAGTAGCAGCAACAAAGAGATACTTCATAATTCTTGCTTCAAGCTTTAAAGCTTTAACAAGAGAATCATTCAACTCTTCCCATGATTTAAGAATAACTTTAGAACTAAAAGGCCGCAGCGATTTTTGAACTTGAGACTTAGTTACATCAAAAACTCTAATCTTATTGTAAGCTTTTTTTCTAACAAGATTATGTACCAGGCTATCTCGAACCCATGCATGATAAAGATCTATATCAGCAACATTAGTTGCAACTAAATCAGTTACAGTAGCAGATATTTGTCTTGGAATATCACCTAATATAGGGTCAATATGATTGGGGGATATTAAATAAACCTTTGTTTCGTACCCAAGTCTTAAAAGAGATGCAAGATCTGAACCAACAACAAGTCCACTTAAATCATAATTAGAAAATTTGTCATTGCCCTGCTCTACTCCATGAACGATAATAGGAGATAGCCTAGGACCACTTCTAACCAGCAATTCGATCTCATACTCTCTATAAGAATCTAATTTGTCATCTTGCAGCTTTTGTAAAACATTTTTTGAAAAATCAATATCGCTGCTCTTAAGATAAACCTCGACTGACCCTACAATTGCTTTAGATCTAGAGATCAGTTTATCTTGCAATCCATCCATTATTGATAAGCAGCTTAAAAGAGCAAAGGAGCATAGACTAATACATGAAAAAGAAAAGATCAGAAGACCTTGTCTTGTTTTAGAATTCAGCAGAAATTTGAAAAAATAGCTTATAAAGGAAAACATTTAGTCATAAAACTTTTTACCCTGTGAGATTAAATTTTCAATATAATCACAAGGAGTATAGCGATCATGATCAACTTCACTAGCAAAGTCTTTCATCGCAGTCACAATACGAGTAAGACCTTCGTTGTCAGCATATTTTAATAACCCTCCTCTAAACGGAGGAAACCCTATACCAAAAATAAGACCAAGATCAATAGTCTTTGCTTCGCTAACAATATTATCTTTTAAAACATATGCAGCTTCATTAATCATTGGCAGAAAAATTCTCATTTGAATACTGGTCTGATCCATCGTAATGGATTTTAATGGAAAGTATTTTTTAACTTCAGGGTTCATACCCGCATCTTTGCCTTTTTCATCATAAAGATAAAAACCTTTATTGCTTTTTTTACCTAAAAGACCAGACTCTGCAATTTTGTCAGAAAGTTCACTCGCGGCCATGCGATCCCCAAGGCCTTCATGGATAATTTTTGCTACTTTAGCACCAACATCTATTCCAACCTCATCCATTAACCTAAAAGGCCCCATTGGCATTCCAAAATTAAGACATGCTTTTTCAATATCATCAAAGGCAACACCTTCATTTACTAAATGCATGGCCTCATTCATAAAAGGCATTAAAATTCTATTTACTAAGAATCCAGGTCCATCATTAACAATAATAGGAGTCTTTTTTACTTTTAAACACCATTTATACAGGGCCTCAAGAGTCTTCGCACTTGTTCCTGGATGAGAAATTATCTCAACAAGGGGCATACGATGAACTGGATTAAAAAAATGAAGTCCAGCAAAACGACTAGGGTTCTTAAAAGCTTTGGACATTTCTGTAACGCTTAATGAAGAGGTATTAGAAGTAATAATACAATCATCTGTTACATGGCCTTCTAATTCAGAAAATACCTTTTTCTTAATATCCATATTTTCAACAACAGCTTCAACCACAAGGTCTACATTTTTAAATCCATCATAACTTGTTGTTGGAGTAATGGAACGTTGTCTTCTCTCAAATTCCTCAGGCGTTAGTCTTTTTCTTTTAAGAGCTTCTTTAAAATTTTTACTTGCTTGCTTAAGACCAAGCTCAAGCCCTTCTTTATTGATATCTTTCATAATGGGATGGTCACCATTATTAGCAAAAAGCCATGCGATTCCTCCACCCATAGTTCCAGCACCTAAAACAGCACCTTGCTCAAGGCGAGGTATTTTACTTTGACTTTTTGGTCCAGGATATTTTTTAGCCCCATCAACTAAAAAGAAAATATGTTGTAAATTCTGGCTCTGAGCACCTAAGCATAACTCTCCAAAAGCTTGGGCCTCAAATGAGAGATAGGTTTCTCTAGACTTACCATAATGCTCTTCCATAACTTCTATAATTTTTAAAGGAGCTTGATAAAACCCTTTTGTTTTTTTAAGAACACTCTCTCTTGCCTTTGAAAAAATAACTCTTCTTGTAACAAAATTATCCATTGCTAAATTTTGAATATTTTCACTCAAAGACTTAGATCTTTCTTTTTTACTTAAATTTCTAATGGCCATCTCAATTAGTTTTTCTTTTGGATAAACATCATCTACAAGACCAATTTTTTTTGCTTTGCTTGCTCTTACTTTTTTACCTGAAAGAATTAGATCAAGAGCATTTGGTATTCCAATTCTTCTCGGCATTCTATAAGTACCACCAAAACCAGGAATTAATCCTAACTGAACTTCTGGTAAACCAATCTGAGTTGATGGACTATCTGAGGCGTAGATTTTATCACAAGCTAAAATCATCTCGCATCCACCACCTAAACAAACACCATGAACACAAGCGATAGTTGGAATTTTTAAATCATCTAATGTATTAAAAATGTTTTGTCCCTGTTCTGCTCCAGCACAAGCATCACTTTCCGTTTCCATTGCTGAGATGAGACGTATATCAGCACCGGCCATAAAAGCTTTGTCATTCAACGTATGAATAATAAGAGCATCTATTTCTTTTTTTTGTTTTGAAGCAATATCTTCAACTGCATTTCTAAATTCCGTTAATGTTTTTTCATCAAAAATAGGCATGGATTTTTCACTATTAGCTCCAAATCCAATTAATGCTATTTTATCTTTTACTTCAAAATGAATATTTTCATAGCTCATAATAATTCCCAACTCTTAATTAAGATTTTCTATAATAACTGCTCCACCCTGGCCTCCGCCAATACATAGACTTGCAAGACCGTATTTTAAACCTCGTCTTTTAAGCTCATGTGCTAGTGTGACCACAATTCTTGAACCTGTTGAACCTACTGGATGTCCAAGAGCAATACCACCTCCATTAACATTGAGCTTATCAAGGTCAATTTCACCTATGGCCTCATTGGCACCAAATTTCTGAGATAGCTTTTGATCTTTAGAAACATGAATAACACCTAATGCCTGAGCAGCAAAGGCCTCATTGATTTCAATTAAATCCATCTGCGAAAGACTTAACCCCGCCCTTTTTAAAACACCGGCCATAGCAGGAACTGGTCCAAGTCCCATTCTTTCTGGTTCAAGACCAGCAAAGTGGTAATCAGTCATTTTTGCCATAGGAGCTAAGTTATATTTACCTACAGCTTCTTCTGAACAAAGAAGCCACATAGATCCACCATCTGTAATGGGACAACTATTTCCTATCGTGACAGTACCTGATTTACGATCAAAATATGGTCTCATTTTACCAAGACCCTCGACAGAAGAACTTTCTCTAGGTCCGACATCTGTATCAAGAATTTTATCAAGATTTTTTCCTATGGAAATAGACACAATCTCAGAATCAAATTT
>CAYGJN010000118.1:0-7882 GCA_964350135.1 uncultured Bacteriovoracaceae bacterium
GTTGTTAAGAAAAAGAAAAAAGTTACTATCAAAAAAGTAATTAAAAAAACAGCTAAAGCTGAAGAGGCAAGTTCACCAGAAAAAGAATTAATTGCAAAAGAAGAAGCCAAAGAAGAAGCCAAAGAAGAAGTAAAAGAAGAAGCAAAAACTGCAGCTAAACCAGAAACTAAAGCAGAGGTAAAAGCTGAAGCTGAAGATAAAGGTGAGAAAAAGAAAAAGAAAGTTACCAAAAAGAAATCAGTTGTTCGTAAAAAAGCTTCTGTTTTAAAAGAAGAAAAAGAACTTAAGGCCAAAGCAAAGGCTGAAGCAGCCCTTAGATCTGAAGATAAAAAAGATTACTTAGAAGAAGAAAGACCAAAGGGTTTACAAGTTGTTTATGATCCAGGAACAGGTTCAAAAGCATCTGCTCCAGAAAAAGATGATAGAGGAGTAGATAAACCTAAAGATATCAACCAAGCTGTTCCTGCAGACCCTGCAAATGCTGGTAAACCACCTGCCCCAGGTGAGAAGAAGAGAATGGGTGATCTTGCTCAGATGATGACAAAGGGCAAGGGGCAGAAAAAAGATATTACACAGCTTCGAGCTGATGAAGAGTTGAAATCTTATGCCGTAGGTATTGTTGGTAAGGTTAATTACACTCCAGTAGGGAAGAAGAAAGTTTATCATGGCCCTAGTGATCAAACTGAAATTACTCAGTTAAAAGATGAGAAACGTTATATTAATGTTCATGGTGGTGCAACAGCTGCTGAATTGGCCAAAAAACTTAAAATTAAATTTAAAGAGATGGCCAATAAAGTTTTAGATTTAAACCTTTTAATGAATTCAGATGATGATTTAGGAATGGGTCTAGTTGAAGAAATTGCAGCCCTTTATGATTATAAAGTGCGTGATGTTTCTTTTAACGAAGAAGAGGCTATATCAAACTCTGAAGTGGAAAAACCTAAAAAAGATAATCTTCCTCCAAGAGCTCCTGTTATTACAATTATGGGGCATGTTGATCATGGTAAAACAACTCTTCTAGATTATATTCGAAAAGCTAAAGTTGCTTCAGGTGAAGCAGGTGGAATCACTCAACATATTGGTGCTTATCAAGTTAACGTCCTAGATAGTACTCTGACTTTTTTAGATACCCCTGGTCACGCAGCTTTTGGGGCAATGAGACAACGTGGAGCAAATATTACAGATATGGTTGTTCTTGTTGTAGCAGCAGATGACGGTGTTATGCCCCAAACTAAAGAGTCTATTCGTTTTTGTAAAAATGCGAATGTACCTATTATTGTAGCTGTTAATAAAATGGATAAAGAAGGGGCAAACCCTGACAGAGTTAAGCAAGAGCTTATGGAGTTTGAGTTAACTCCTGAAGAGTGGGGAGGGGATACAATTTATGTACCAATCTCAGCTCTAAAAGGTGACGGAGTTGATGATCTTCTTGAGAGTATTAAACTAAATTCTGAAATGCTTGAGCTTACTGCAAGCCCTAAAGGTGCAGCTGAAGCAATTGTTATTGAGTCAAAAATGGAATCAGGGCGTGGTCCTGTATCAACAGTGCTTATTCAAAAGGGAACCTTGAAAAAAGGCGACTCAATTGTTGTAGGTGAAACATATGGTAGAGCTAGATCCCTTATGGACCATAAAGGTGAGCTCTTGACTAAAGCAGGGCCATCTACGCCAGTTCAGATTCTTGGGCTTAACGATGCTGCAAGTCCTGGTGATGTTTTAAATGTGATCAAAAGTGAAAGAGAAGCTAAGAAAATAGTTGATAATAGAATTACTGAAAGAAAACAGCTTGAAAATGCTAGTGTTGGCGGCGGTGGAGCAACACTTTCACTCGAAGATTTCTTTGCTAGTGCTAAGAATGAAGATGACGATAAAAAGATGCTTAATCTAATTATTAGAGCAGATGTTCAAGGTTCTTATGAAGCAATTAAGAGTAGTATTGAATGCTTAGGTAATGAAGAAGTCGCTGTAAAAGTTATCGGTGGTGGCGTTGGTGCTATTAATGATAACGATGTAATGATGGCCGCCAGTAGTGGTGGATATATCATGGGATTTAATATGAGACCAATTACATCAGCAAGACGTGAAGCTGAAGTTAAGGGTGTAGATGTTAAAACCTATTCAGTTATTTATGAACTTATTGATGATGTAAAACTTGCTCTTGAAGGTTTACTAGATCCAGAGAGAATTGAAATCTATATCGGTCGAGCAGAAGTTAAGGAAACTTTTTCTATACCTAAGCTTGGGGTTATTGCTGGGTCTTCAGTTATTGATGGGAAAATTAAGAAAGGCTGCAATATTCGTCTTCTTCGTGAGGGCAAGATTGTATACGATGGAAAGATGTCTTCACTTAAGCGTTTTAAAGATGATGTTAAAGAAGTTGGTAATGGTCTTGAATGTGGTATTGGACTTGAAAACTTTAACGATATTAAAAACCTTGATGTTTTTGAAGCCTATATGCTTGAAGAACGTAAGAGAAAGCTTGAGTCTCCTGAGGAAGCCCATTAGTAGTGAGATCATCAGGATATAAAAAAGACAAGTTACAAGAAAAAATTCTTAATGATCTTAATTCTTTTCTACGTTTTTCTGTAGATGATCCAAGGCTTAGCTTTGTAAGTATTACAAGAGTTCAGCTAACTGATGATTATTCTCGTGCTGAAGTTTATTGGGATACATTTTCAGAAGAAAAAAAAGAACAAGCAAGCAAGGCTATTCAAAGTGTTAAGGGAAAACTTCGCTCTCAACTAGCAAAAGTTTTAAAGATTAGAGCAGTACCTGAACTTGTTTTCAAATACGATAGTCAATATGAGTCTGAGTTAAAAATCACCAAACTCTTAAGTGGTGAAGACTATGAGTCACAAGACTAATTTGTTCCCGCCGTGGATAATTAATATTTATAAGCCCCAAGAAAAAACATCTTACGATGTTATAAGGCATTTCAAAAAACATTTACCTAAAAAGCAAAAAGTTGGACATTTTGGTACACTTGATCCTTTTGCAACTGGTGTACTTTTAATGGCAGGATCAGGTGGTCAGCGTTTAGCTGATTATGTTCATGAATGGTTTCCCAAAACTTATAAGGCCAAAGGTTTTCTTGGGCAAAAAACGATTACCGGAGACTTAACTGTAAGTGAAGTTTGGAAAGAAAATCCTGAAACTCTTCAAAATATTTTAAAAAACTCTTCATCATTCGAAGGACTTTGGAAGCAGAAATTCTTAGGAGAGTATTGGCAAGTTCCTCCTATCTTTTCCGCTACTAAACATGAAGGACGTCCCCTTCATGAATGGGCCAGGGAAGGAGTTGCTATCAAAAAAGATCCGGTATTGAGAACTCTTTATGATTTTAAAGTTTTAAGTATCCAAGATCATATTATTGAATTTGAAGTAAAAGCTAGTAGTGGTACATATATTCGCACTCTCTTTGAAGATATGGCCAAGATTGTAGGTACAGAGGGTGTTCTTGAAAGCCTTGAGAGAGTGGCCATTGGCCCATTTCAAAGTGTTGACGCCTTAACAGTAGATCATTGGCCCCAGGCTCCAATTGATCCATTAGAGTTGGGGTCCAGGATTGATCAGGTTCTGGTGCTGAATCAATTTATATTGTCCCAAGAAGGACTTAGGCCCTATATTAATGGAAATCCTGTACTGATTGACTCAGGTTCTCATATTTCTTCTTTAAAGACCGAAAAACAAGCTCCTGTGGAGAAATTGGCCTGGGTTTTAGATGAATTTAATAGGCTTTTAGGACTTGGAGAAATTGTTGATAATAGTTTGAAGCCAATTATTAACTTTCCACTTATTTCAACTCCTTAGGAGCGAAAT
The DNA here is from genome assembly GCA_964350135.1 of uncultured Bacteriovoracaceae bacterium. Taxonomy (GTDB): domain Bacteria; phylum Bdellovibrionota; class Bacteriovoracia; order Bacteriovoracales; family Bacteriovoracaceae; genus CAYGJN01. Next base: position 3,820 of record CAYGJN010000118.1, read on the forward strand.
TCCTTAATTTTAGACAGGCTTTAAGTTATAATAAGCCATATTGAAACTTAGTTAGAGGAGATAAAAAGTGAGTACAACAAATTTGGCACTCATTATTGCTGCACTTATGGTTGTTGGCCTTTTAGGAGGACTTGCAGCTCTTAGTTTAATTATTGGAGCAGTAGAAAGATATTTTGGAAAACCAAAGCTTACAATTTTAAAATCATTAAAGGGTAAAACTGGTTTTGCTTTTGATTTTACTTGGAATGAAGCTAAAGAGCCTGCCAAGTACGAACTTGTAAAGCTTAAGCTTTTTAATCCATTTGGTGATCCAGCTCAGTTAGAGATTGCTCGCTCGTTTGATCCAATAGATGAATCGTTTGCAAAAGATCTTGATTTAGGACCAGAGTTTAGAGAATTTATGGGAGCTAAGGGATTTGATAAAGCTCAAGTAGAAATTGAGTTAGTTTCAAAAGATGGTGTTAGTTACCTTAGTCAAATGAGAGGAACGAATTTTTTAAAACTTATTGAAAATGCAAAACTTTCAATCGCTGATATTGAGTTTGAAAAAGATGAACAAGCACCGACCGGTCCAAATACAAAAGCTTTTGGAGTTATTCCAAGAGATAATATTGCTGATACTGTTCCGGGAAAAGGTCCAGTAGTTGCAGTTCCCACAAACCCAGCATTTGCTCAGTTCTTTGGAAGTCCTAGTGAGGGTGGCGGAGCGAGTAGTGGTGAAACTCAAGAGAACTTTGCTGTAAGTAAAGTTTGGATTATTGATGGTTGTATTATTTGCAATGCTTGTGAAGATATTTATCCTGAAGTCTTTGATGTACAAGCTGATACTTGTTATATCCGCCCAGAGTATCCAAAAGATGATGGTTTAAAGGTACAAGAAGCTGCTGAAGCTTGCCCAGTAGAAGTTATTAAGTATGATGTTGCTTAATTAAGCTCAAGTTAACTAGAAAGGTATTTTGTCAGTATTTCGTTTGCTAATAAAAACTTAAGGCTCTGCTCATTTTCTTGCCAGATTTCTTTTAATGTTTTTTCACTTGCCCTCAAGGTTGGACATTCAAATGTTACAACAGGGCAATTATATTTTTCAGGGGCAAAATGCCCAAGGGATCCAGGTGTTGGTTTACCAATATTTTCTACAACTTCATAATTATTATAATTAGCTAAAAAATCACATATTTCTTTTGCTTCACCATCATAATTTAAAAATGGCTTCCATGAGTGAAAACTTAAAATAAGTCCTGGTTGAAATTTTTTAAACAAATCACAAAGAAAAATGTTTTCTGGCTCACTTAACGGATTTGGCCCTGGGTTATATTTTTTATCTTTAAAATCAGGGCTCCAACTAGGAGACTCAAGATTGCGATTGAGGTCAACTTCATGAGCGTTCACTCTTGTGCGAGCACGAAGTCCATCTGGATTTAAAGTAGGAATAATAATAATAGGGAGATCAATTCCTTGTGTTTCTTTAAGCCATTTAAACAGCTCTGAAAGAACATAGACCCCTTCTACTTCATCTCCATGAACACCAGCAATAAGGAAAAGATACTTTTCTGATTTCTTATGAGTTTGATAGGCCTTAATTTCCTGGCCCTCTACACTTAGTCCTGATCTTAATTCTTTGAATTCCATAAGCTAATTTGAAAACACAGCGGATTGTCCTGGAGTTTCTTCCACTTCAACTGAAAAATCTTCAAAGCTGTAGTTATATTCTTTTTTAACGGCCTGTTGTAATTTTTCAAAAATATAGGCGGCTATAACTTCAACACTTGAGTTATCAATTTCTAGTGGGAGAACATCATCGGAAGGAATGCTGAATCGTCCTTGCTGGGTTATAATATCTGTATTTTCTTGATTCTTAACAATTTCAATTAATTTGTTTTTTGCAGGAATGATAAGCTTGTGGTCCAGTGAATCACAAATACGTCTTACAATTGGTTTAATATGGCAGAAGTCAAAAACAACATCTCCAGTGAGAGTTGGAGATGATCCACTAATTTTGACTCTATAATTATGTCCATGAAGAGGTTCTCTACTACCATCAGAAAAAATCATGAAATGAGCAGCCGAAAAATTAAAATATTCTTTGTATACGCGTATGGAGTATTTCATAAGTCAGTAGAATATGGTGAATTTTGGGCCTTCTGTCTAGTAAAAAGGAGGCCATAGGGCCCTAATTATGCTACAACAAATGCATTGTTATGCATTGCAATTCGGAATACTCATGACCCCTATTACAGATGAAAAAAAACTCGAAGCAGAACTAAATCGTCAGCTGGAAATCCTTGAATTTGGAACAGTTGAAATTACTCCAAAAGATGAATTTGTGGCCATGCTCAAAAAATCCTTAATTAAGGGGACTCCTCTACGAGTTAAATGTGGGATTGATCCGACAAGGACAGATGTGCATCTTGGGCATCTAGTGCCTTATAGAAAGATGAGAGCCTTCCAAGATTTAGGGCATACGGGTGTGGTTATTATTGGAGATTATACCGCTCAAATAGGTGACCCTACGGGAAAAAATGAGTCAAGACAAAGCCTAAGCTCAGAGGAAGTTTCAAAAAATGCTGAGTTTTATAAAAAACAACTTTTAACTGTTTTAGATGAGAGTAAAACTGAGTTTCGATATCAGTCACAATGGTTTGAAGGTGTTGGCCTTAAAGATATAATTGCTTGGGCCATGCAGACAACTGTGGCCAAATTAATTTCGCATGACACTTTTAAAAACCGCCTTGAAAGTGGAGCAAGTCTTGGGCTTCATGAAATGTTCTATCCTGTTTTACAGGGGGTAGACTCTGTTCATATTAAAGCAGATGTTGAGTTAGGTGGCTCTGATCAAAGATTTAATGTTTTAATGGGAAGAGATTATCAAAAAAACCAAGGACAAAGACCTCAGGTGGCCATGCTTCTTCCTATTGTTACAGGACTTGATGGAAATCTTAAGATGAGTAAGTCTCTTGATAATTATATTGGGGTTCAAGACGAGCCATTTGATATGTTTGGAAAAGTGATGAGTATTCCTGATAAGCTTATGCTTGAGTACTATCAATATATTGCTAATACTTCTAAGGATAAATTTCTTCTTATTAAAAATGAATTAGAGTCAAACTCTCTTCACCCTAATGAGGCGAAAAAACAATTAGCTTCTGCTATTGTTTCTCTTTTTCATGGAGCCGATTCAGGGCCACAAATGAGAGCGCAATTTGAAAGAGTTTTTGCAAAGAAAAAAGTTCCTGATGATATTGATGATTATCAAATTAAAGAAGGTGATCAATTATTAACAATAATTGTTGAATCAGGGCTCGTTCCAACGAATTCTGAGGCAAGAAGACTATTCAAACAAGGTGCTGTGAGCTTTGTAGATGGAGACAAACTCTCTGACCCATCCTTTAGAGTCGATTCCTCTCATAAAGAAAAAGTTTTAAAAGTTGGTAAAAGAAAATTCTTAAGGCTTAAATAATGTCAAAAAAAATTAAAGATAAATTAAAAAAATCTCTAAATGAAATAACTCGTTATTTTATGGATGATCAAAATACGCTTGATATGCTTGCTGCTCTTAAAAATAAGATTGAAGAGCTGACAATTGTTGAGGATATTCAGACCGAGTTAAAAACAGATAAATCTGATTTTGAGATTCCAAGTGAAGTCTTAAATACAGATAATGCCTATGTCATTTTTTCTGATGGAGCTTGTAGAGGTAACCCTGGGCCAGGTGCTTGGGGAGCTATAGGACAAAGTAAAAACGGTGATTTTTTATTTGAATCCAGTGGTGTTGATTTTCAAACAACAAATAATCGAATGGAGTTACTAGGAGCTATTGAAGGTTTAAAGTCTCTTAAGTCTGTGCTCAGTTCTCAAAATAATGGTTTTGATCATTCTAAATCCGAAGTTTTTTTATACAGTGACTCTAAGTATGTTGTAGATGGAATGAAGTCTTGGATTACAGGGTGGAAGGCCAGAGGTTGGAAGAAAGCAGATAAAAAAGAACCTGAAAACCTTGATCTTTGGAAAGAACTAGATGCGGCCGCGTATGACTATAGGGAAATAAAATATCTTGCGTTAAAAG
>CAYGJN010000119.1:0-7462 GCA_964350135.1 uncultured Bacteriovoracaceae bacterium
AGAAATGAATTGTGAAGTAATGGCAGTATCTACTGACTCTCAATTTTCTCACTTAGCTTGGACAAAGCAGCCAAGAAACGATGGTGGTTTAGGAGCAACTCAAATTCCACTTATCGCAGACTTTAATAAAACAATCTCTCGTGATTATGAAGTTCTTGTAGAAGACGAGGGCGTTGCTCTAAGAGGACTTTTTCTAATTGATGATACTGATACTATTCAGCATGCATATATTAACAATCTTCCTGTAGGAAGAAATGTTGATGAGACCCTAAGACTTCTTGAAGCTTACCAATTCACAGCAAAACATGGTGAAGTTTGTCCAGCAGGTTGGACTAAGGGCTCTGCTACTATGAAGCCTGACCCAGTTGGATCAAAAGAATATTTCAAAACTAACGGTTAATTCTATAAAGGCCCTTTCAAAAGGGCCTTTATCTTACCCTTTACTATCTAATTTTAATATTATTAGTATCCAAACAATATAATTTACATATTTTCAAATTATGGCATACTGCGCAGACAAAAGAGTTTTGAAAAAGATTCTTCTGTTAGAGGGAGACCAATAGACGTATTGGTCAAAAAAGAGAGTATTAGGAGCATCTAAATGATGCTCCTTTTTTTTATTTAAGGCATACTTAATTTCATGGAAGATTTTCTCCTCTACATAAATTCTCATGTTGCCTTAGCACCGTATCTTATCTGTGGGCTTCTGTTTTTGGCCGGGCTTAATATACCAGTCTCAGAAGATCTAATGGTTTTCACCTCAGCTGTACTTGCTGCTAAAAATCCAGAATATAAAACCCAATTATTTATTTGGCTTTTTATTGGAGCTTACGGCTCTGACATCATCTCTTATTGGCTAGGGAGATTCCTAGGCCCAAAGCTTTGGAATATTAAGTTTTTCAAGAAAATGGTTAGTCAGGAGCGGGTGAGCAAACTAGGAAAATTTTATAATAAAAATGGCTTTATCACCTTGCTTGTGGGGCGCTTTATTCCTTTTGGAGTACGAAATGCTTTATTTATAACAGCAGGACTTTCTCGATTAAATTTTGGGAAATTTGCTCTCTATGATTTCATCGCCTGCTCTGTCTCCACAGTGGCATTTTTCAATCTCTACTATACTTACGGTGAAGCTGTTATTGAGTATGTGAAAAAAGGAAATATAATTATATTTAGTATAGCTGCTTTCATAGCTGTTATTTTCTTTATAAAAAATAGAAGAAAACAAAATACCTAGCTTTATTTCTATTGTTTGAAACAGTAAGAAATTTATTTTTACGCGGTAATCTTTACAGTGAGTTAGATCTGCTTGTGTTTTTTCTTGAAGATATAGGTAAAAGAAATAATAACTAAATTCAGATGATTTGAGGATGAGTCATCTAAGAGAGAGAGAAATATGACCACAGAGACTACTGTCATTGGCCTCAATGAATACCGTGAGGCTAAGGAAGTAAAACACCAAGAATTAGCTTATGATCAGTACCTGCAAAAACTTGCAAACAATGAGCTTATTACTGAAGCAAAATATCATATTAAAGCAATCAAGACCTGTTCAAAGGATTCTGAGTGCATTAATAGATGTGTTCAAAAAGGTGGATCAATTTTCAACGAACTTCTCTCTCGTGTTGAATATATCGGCCAACCAGATATATTAGATGACCTAAGAGAAGATATACAAAAAAGCTTAACTCTTCTTAAAGAAACTCATTAGAAATAAAATAATCCTTTAGAGTCATGATCGATCGCACGAGAAAGTGATTCAATATTTTGCTGCTTTCTATATCCAAGTAACTCAGCCACTTTGAAAATTCTTTTAATTCCAACATCGTCTGAGGAATTCTTCACTTCTTTTTCTAAATAGCGAAAATTCGTTTGAAAACCTTTAACATATTGTTCAACAAATTTTTGTGAGCTTGGATCTTTATAACTTACAATACAGCCCATCTGAACAAAATACTCATCTACACTTGCTCGGTCTTGTTTTTTTCTCACAACTTCAAGTTCAACGGGAAATACTTTGTGAGAGAGACCTTTATAATCAAGTCCGAAAAGATCATCGTCAGATAAAGGTTCAAGAATAGGAAGCCTTGGAATATCAACAAGAGCATGAACATGAGAGTCTTTTGGAATATGTGGAAGATTTTCAAGTAAGAGACCAGTATTTGAAATATTTAAAAGCCTGGCCTTAAAAATATATCCAAGATCCTGGTAAAGAACATAAGTTCTAAGGGGTGCGCGATATTCTTTTCTTCTATTTAGAAAGTCCATACTAAAGTAGTTTTGATGCTATTTCCGAAAGTGGCGATCTTTCCCCGACTCTTAATGTAGAGTGACCACTTATAGGTTCATCCTTTAGTCGGTCTACACAATAAGTAAGACCATTATTAATAGAATCCAAATAAGGACTATCAATTTGCTCACAGTCACCAGTTAGAACTATTTTAGTTCCCTCACCAGCACGAGTAATAATCGTTTTAATTTCGTGAGGAGAGAGGTTTTGTGACTCATCTACAATCATATACTGGTTAGGGATTGATCGCCCTCTAATATAGGTAAGAGGTTCAACATGAAGGACACCTTGATTAATAAGGTCTTCCCAAGAAGATGAATTACCACTTCCTGGTTTTTTATCAAAAAGAAAATCTAGATTATCAAAAATAGGCTGCATCCATGGAGCAAGCTTTTCATTTACATCACCAGGTAGAAATCCAAGATCGCGGCCCATTGGCATAACTGGTCTAGAAACTAACAGTCTTGAAAAATCTTGTTGTCCTAAAGTAAGTTCAAGCCCAGCCGCAATAGCAAGTAATGTTTTACCTGTACCGGCCTTACCTACAAGTGAAACTAGTTTAATCTCATTATTTAAAAGCGCATCGAAAGCAAATTGTTGCTCAATATTTTTAGGATAAACACTCCAAACGCCTTCACGAAATTTGATAAGAGGAACGATCCCCTTTTTTTGTTTTGAGTACCTTCCAAGAAGTCTATGCCCTGGATTGCCTTCTTCATTTAAAGTGAAATATTCATTGGCAAAAGTGTTTTCTAATTCTTTTTCATCTAGCTCTAAAAACCTATTGGCCTCAAAATCAGATAAACGATCTCTTGAAATTTCTAAAGTTTTAGATCCTGTATAAAGTTCTTCAACTTTAATATCTTGCTGACCATAATCTTCAGAGTTAACTCCTAGAACATCGGCCTTCACCCTAAGGTTAATATCTTTACTAACAAGGGTAACATCGCTGCCTGACTCTTTAGCAACGAGAGCACAATCTAAAATAATATTGTCATTAATACTTAAATCAACATATGAGTTATTTTCAGAAGCTTGTCGTCTTTTAAAACTAATCAGTAGCTTTCCGCCACCCTCAAGATCTACTCCCTTGGAAATTGATCCCTTCTTTCTAAGCTCGTCTATATATCTTGAAAACGTTCTAGCATTTCGGCCATTTTCATTTGGGTCTCTTTTAAAACGATCAAGCTCTTCAATAACAACTAAAGGTAGTTGAACTGTGTTTTCGCCGAATTTAAAAATAGAACTAGGATCATAAAGAAGAACTGATGTGTCTAAAACGAAAGTTTTCAAGCAATGACTCCCTTGTCAAATGAACTCTTCCATAAGAATTGCAGGTAGTTATAATTTTGAACTAGGGTCCATCAAAAGTAAAATCGAAGAGGCTTATATAGGCGATTATCCTCTTACTCTGTGTGTCGCCAATTTCCTTGCCTATCTCCTTGTCGTAGAAGCCGACCATTATTTCAAAAGGAAAGAAATCAATTCCAGCACCGTAACTCGCATACCCACCATTCCAGCCGGCCATTAGTTCAAAAAATGTAAATTTAACCTTGGCCCCAAGATGAACTTTTTGAAGTGTTTGAATATTAGAGTTTAATGGGTGAAGATCAGCGGCTACAACCCAACTTGCATATTCTCCAAACTGACCGAAAGAAAATCCCATATTCACAGACATTTGTTGATCTGGAAGTGTATCAGTTCCTTCATTTGTTGTTATTTTAGTATCACCAATATCTAAAAATGATAAACCTGCCCTGAACTCAGTATCACTCGCCACATATCGATAATCAGCTCCTGCATCTACCCCCCAACCTTTTCCTTGAGAGTATCCAAGACCTCTTCTTATTTGGTCAAAGTCAGAATTATCACTAGCGATAATATCAGCAACCTCTTTTCCAAAAACATCAAACTGATTCACAATTCCTTGGCGGTTTATATATTTCGCTGCAAGGCCTATGGCCGTGCTTGAGCCTTTTGCACCTTTTTTCTTACCGATAGTCCAAGCAAATCCAGTGGCAAATCCACGATCGAGTCTATAATCAATATCCAGTACAGGATGAGTTGCATCTAATAAAATTGCATTCATTGTTGAAACTGCAAATGGAGTAAAACCAAACCCCATAAGCTTAATTGTTGGCGTTGCTCCAGCCTGAAAGTGCAAAGGCTCTCCCATAACTGCAGCTGCAAAGTCCTCAGTATTATTAGTATCTAAATCATCAAATTTATCTTTTGCTGCTAAAAAATTAGTTGCTCCAATAGAAATAGGAGCCGGATAAAATGCGAAAAGATCATTTCTTGCTAAAAGTGCTGGATTATAAAAAAGACTATGTGAATCTTCAGCAAGAGTTGTATAGGCATCTCCCATTAAAAGTCCACGGGGAGATCTGTTTAAGTATTTAAACTCGTAAGCCTGACAAAGATTAAATAATAGAAAAAAGAAAACCAGTCTCATGTATGTCCATTTTCAAAAAGTGCGGCCATATAGGTTTCAATATAGTCAGTGTTTAAAGCTTCACAATCCGCTTGGTTAACAATTGTACAAACTGCATTGTTAACACCAAGTGCAGTATTGCAAGCAGTTACAAATGCTGCGAAATTATCATCAAGATCTGATAGAGATCCTGTATCTGTAGGAAGTGAGCTTGAGATTGCTGGAATAATATTAATCATCGTATTCATTAAAACAATTCCATTACAAGCAAGAGCCGTTGTCATATCAGCATGCCCACTACCACCACCAACACATGTTCCTGAAGTACCACCACCAACAGCTGCAAGTGCAGCAACTGCTGTATAATTCATATAGCAATTATTACCAGCACCACCGCCACCTTTAGCACCAGTCGTTGTATTTGCATTACCAAAATGAAAGAAGTACTCACCAAGAGCAGCAAGAACCATATAAAGAGCTTGCATAGATATATTAGTATTATCACTTGAACTAAAAACTTCTTGGCGATCGGCCCAATCATAAATAGTGACACCACCTGCGGAAATAAGTGTATTAACGGCTGCATATAGATTGGCATAATCAATATCAGTAGCACTGGTCATATCATCACTTGTTGAAAATAAGGCCATGGATCTAAAGCTTGTTTCATCGTCAGTTGTATCAAGCGTATCAATATCAGTTCCAAAGAAAGTAATTTCATTGAAACTTGTAAAACAAGCTTGAGCCGAAGCGTATGTTTGATACCAACGAGCATTTGTTGTAATATCAGTCATAGCATCAAGAATATTAAGCGCATCTTGACACTGACCATCTGTTAAAAATAATTGTGCTGTGAGAATATCTTCTTTCTGCTCTTCAGAAATATCTGCGCAAGAAATAAAAAATAATAGGAAAAATATTGAAACTATAATCTTCTTCAAGACTTATCCCTCCTAGAATAGCCCCCTTTTAGTATCTCAACTCTTTTAGTTGTGTGGTAGGGAGTAAAATTTTAGGGATAACTGGCTATCTTGATCATTTAGCTCTGACTAACATACTCAAATGCTAAATCTATGGCCTCTGAGAAGATTTCTTTTTCAAGTACTAGACTAATTCGGCATGAATTAGGCACTCCAAAATCAGTACCGGGAACAACAACCACACCTTTTTCGTTAATAAGCCCTTCACAAATCTCTAAAGCGTAATCAGCAGTATCGTCTTCAGATTTTTTAAATTTATTCATGATTGGAGCTTTGGAAAAATCCCAGAAAAAATAGAATGCTGAATTTGTTTGGTACCAAGATTTATCAAGTTTATATTTATGAAGTTTTTCTCGAATGATTTCAGAATTTACCTTTAAGTGAGACTTGATAGGTTTTAAATAGTCATTAATATCAGAAAAATCATATTCGATAAGAGCTTTTTGAATAAGGCTATTAGCTCCACTTGTTGATTGCCCCTGAATTTTGCCAATACCTTTTATGATATGAGAAGGCCCAATTGTATAGCCAATCCTAAGACCGGTGCAGGCCATTGATTTTGAAATACCATCAACGATAAAGGTTCTTTCTAAAAGTTTTTCATTAACTTGATAAACAAAAATTGGGGCTGGATCATAATAACTAAGGAGTCCGTAAATATCATCACTGATGATTTGAACTTTAGGGTATTTCTCAATCATAGAAACAAAATTTTCAACCCAAGCTTTTGGATAATAGATACCACTAGGGTTTCCGGGACTATTTAAAACAATCGCCTTAGTTTTATCATTGATTGCGCCTTCAAGAATTTCTATATCAACTGGTTCAGCTGCTCCTGTGGAAGACTTTACAGCGACAGGCACACCATCCCAATACTTAACCATCTCTGGGTAAGAGACCCAATAAGGAGCCATTACAATAACTTCATCCCCGGGATTTACGAGTGCTCCTAAAAGATTAAAAACAGATTGCTTGGCACCAGTGGAGACAATGCAAGAGTATTGATCACGAGGCAAAGAGATATTTTTTGTTTCTTCCGTGTGGGCCATAAATTTTTCTTTAAGTTCAGAAAAACCAGGCACTGGTGAGTACTGATACGAAGAAAGCATATTTAATTGCTTTGAAATTGCATCAATTAATTTTTGGCTTGGCTTAAAGGGAAGCTGTCCAGCTGTTAAGTTAAAAACTTTTTTCCCATCTTTTCTAAGCTTTTCAGCCCTAGAGTTTAATTTTAAAGTAATGCTTTCGCTTGAGTTTAAAATTCTATTAGAAAGAGACATATCAGTCCTTCATGTTTTGAAGTTCGCTATAAACAACACTTGGTACAAATTCTTTTACATCACCGCCAAAACGATAAATTTCTTTAACCAATGAAGATGAGACATAGTAATTATGCTCATTGGTTGTAATAAAAACTGTTTCCACTTGAGGGTTTAGCTTTCTATTCATTGTGGCCATCTGAAATTCTGAATCAAAATCCCCTGTCGGGCGTAATCCTCTTATAATGGCAGAGATACTATTATTTTTCGCATAATCAACAATCAACTTATCCCAACTTACAACAGTGATCCTATCTTCTCCTTTAAAGATTTCCTTAATAAGAGAAACTCTTTTCTCAGCCTCAATAAAAGGTTTTTTTCTTGGAGGAACGGCCACAACAATTGTGAGGGATTTAAACAAGCCCATGGCCCTTACTGCAACGTCATAATGACCATTGGTAAAAGGATCAAACGTACCTGCATAAAGTGCTTTTTTACTCAT
>CAYGJN010000120.1:0-7081 GCA_964350135.1 uncultured Bacteriovoracaceae bacterium
AGATAAGCTTAATAAGATCGAAGGGAATCTCGCAATAGAAATTATTAAACTGGCCCTTTTTTTAAAAGTTAAAAATAATGGCAGGGGCCATATTATTTTCAATAAGATTCTTTCGTCAGACAAGGCAAAATTTTTATTCTATGGAGAAAGAGGTGTTAGCAAGCTTTTAAGAGAAGATCTTTATAATGGGCTTGTACCAGTTCTAGATTTTCTTTCGGATAAATTGCATGGTAAAAGGTTTTATTATCTTAGTATTTATCTAAAAGATTTCTTTCCTGAGATGAAGTTGCAATATGATTCAAGCATTTCTTTAAAGGATCTAAGAGCGATTACAAGATCTCATGTTTGGGGTGATAATTACCCGGCCCTTTGGGTTTCAGAGTTTGTGGGAAGAACAACGAATAAAGATAGTTATAATTATATTGAGAATGTTTTAAAGGTTAACTCTACCAAGAGCAAGTTTTTGGATTTGATGTGGTTATTTAAATATCATACACCTAGAGATGAGCAGACTAGAAAGCGGTTAAAAGAAGCAGTTATTGAATTAAAAAACTCTAATAATGATTACTACAAGATGACTCTTTATAGTATTTTAGAAAATAAAGAAATTTATGAGATGGTCAAAAAAGAGCTAAAGCTTAAAAGACCCTTGTTTAATCTTAAAAGACAATATTACAGAGATCTTCTTCAAACTGGTGAGCATATAAACTTTGCTACATTCAACTTACTTTCTCTTGGGGATAGAGGAAAAGATCTTATATGGTGGAAAATTCTCTAAGAGATTATTCTCAACCAAATTTCTATAGATTTAGTGAGGACTCTTGTATCCTTGCTCATAAAGTGGCTAAAGAGATAGAGCAAGGTACAGGGATAGACCTTTGTGCAGGTTGTGGCGTTATTGGAATCGAGGCCACACTTGAAAATCCCAAACTTCTTATAGATTTTAATGAATTACAGCCCTCCTTTCATCCTTTTCTTAAAGAAAATATAAAGTTATTTTTGCCAGGCTACAGAGGAGAAGTTTTTAAGGGGTTAAACTCAAAGAGAACTTTAAGTCCTAAAAAATATGATTTTATAATTTGCAATCCACCGTATTTTTCAATGAAAAACAATCGTTCTTCTCCTTGTTTAGAGAGATCAATGTCAAGGCTTTGGCATTATGAGGATTTCAATATTCTTCTTTATACAGCTCATTTTATCTCTAAAAAAAATGGTGTTTTTTTTCTTTTGGTCAAAAAAAGCGATGAGGTAATCAAAATACTTAAAACACAGAGGCTTTATGAGTTTAGTGAAACACCATTATTTAAAGATATTTCAATTCTTAGGGGCCTTCGCATTGATATAAAGCTCTTCTAACATAGACTTCAGTTCAGGGTCATCTACATGTGCAATTTCACCTTGAGCTTCTTCTTTCAATCTTAAATACTCAGGATCAAGTCTGTGTAAAGTTTTAGTAGGTGCAGTTGCATTAATTTCAACTTTTGTGAGTTGCTCTTCTCGAATTTTATTAAAATAAGGGCTCGCTTGAAACTTAAGAGATTTAATTTGATTCTTTAAATATGGATATTGAACAAAGACTTTCTTTAATATGTCTTTTTCTAAAAACTGTAACTCACTGGCGTAGGCAGAATGCTCTGTAATAATAAACAATGTAGTATTTCGAATTCGAAGAGGAAGCGTTGCAGAGCCTAGTTGTTTGCCCACAATATCTTTCCAGGATTGAATAAGACTTAGAAAATCAAAACCCTCAGTATATTTTTGATAACTAGGCTGGGGATTTTTCTTACTAACCATATAGCTGTTAAGTAAATCACCAAGGTTCTTGAAACTCATAATTTATGGCCTATAATGAAGTAGCCGTTAATAACAGTGAGAGAGTATGTCAGACGAAATCTATCAATCTTTTCCTCTTTTGAAAATTCAGCCTGACACAGAGCTTCCAGGAGATCTGTTCCTATTCCTATCAGGGCATTTTGTTCATTACAAGCATAAGGGTGACCCTGTTCCTATACAAAAATATAACTTATTTATTTACAAAAAAATGACTCATGTATTTATTCGAAAAGACCAAGCTGATGATTTTAATAATTGGGCACAAGGTATAGAAAAGGCCCAAGATAAAAAAATGATGGACGCTATTGGAAAAGACAATAAAGATCTAGTTCGTTTAAGGAAACAGGCCAAAGGAGATCTCTTTAGGCTTTTCACTGAAGAGATTTCAGACAGTAATATTATTCAATGCTTGGATACTACTCGGAAAATTGTAGATAAGGTTAAAGACGATCTTGTTGCTCAACATGCCCTAAAAAAGCTTATCAATTATAGTGATGCAATTGCAGATCATTGTTTAAATGTTGCCTACCTATCTGTTTTTCTAGCGCAAAACCTAGGTTATACCCACCAGATTATTTTAGAGAATATCTATCTTGGTGGTCTTCTCCATGATTTTGGAAAGACTAGAATTGATCCCAAATATTTTGAAGATGAAAATAGCACTAATTACGATAAGGCCATGCTCGCACACCCAGAGCTTGGGAAAACAACTCTTATGGCCAGAACAGAAGTTCCGGAGGAAGTGCTAAGAATCGTTGCCGAGCATCATGAACGTCATGATGGAAAAGGCTATCCCAACGGAATTAAAGGCGGAAAGATTTATGATCTGGCCAAGATTGTCTCAATAGCAAATGCATTCTTTGATTTTTTAGCGGCCGGTGAAGGCTCTTTTGAAGAACGTAAAAAGCAGGCGGTCTATCTTATTGAAAATGACAAAGGGCATATGTTTGATCCTAAAAAAGTTGAATCATCTGTTAAGCTCTTAAAAACACTTCCCTAAAAACCCTCCTTAGTGTAGCTATGAAGAGTGAGAATATTTCTGCTATTAGCTTTTTGCGCATCATGTTCTAATTATCAAGTTGTCTATAAAGACAATCCATTAGCTCGTTACGGCATAGAAAGTATTACCATTCCAATGTTTTTTAATAAAAGTACTTTTGCAGATACTTCAGGGGTTTTTACTAGGAAATTTCATCAGTTTTTTTCTTCATTTCATGAACTCAAGGTCTACTCGGGAATAAACAAAAAAGCCGATGCAATTTTTCTTGGAATCATTGATTCAAAAGACAGACTCAATGAGGCCATGACTGTTAATGATACTAAGAAAACGACCACTCTTGTTAATGAGTCTGATATTGGAAACAGAACAGACTTTCTGACTCCAACTCAAAATGATGTCAATTTAGAATTAAGAGTTATTTTGATTAAAAATCCAACTTTTGAAGATATCAAGCTTCTTCAATCAGATGTTGGTAAGTTTATAAAAAACCATCCTAAAGTAATTTTTGATGAATCAATGACTTTGAGTACGACTGTTGAAAGAGAGTTTCAATCTTTTGGATCAGTTAATGAAGGTGGAGTAACAAATTTTACTTATAATCATGGAAATCTAAGTCAGGCCATTGAGACAATGGCAGACTCTAGCCGTGATACTTTTGAAGACTTGGTTATCTATGCATTCTGATTGGAGCCTTTGGGAATTTAATAAAGGGCATACCTATAGCTACTCCGAAGAACACGAAGGCATTCAGCTTCTAGAAATACCTGATCCATTTATAGGTACTGTGCTTAAAGAGCGTATCAAGCAAGGGCCTCGTAAGTTTAAGGTTCTTCATGCTCATGAGATAACTGTTTCTTGGCTAGAAGAAGAGTTTTGTAACCTAAGTTTTCTTGTTTCTGATGAGTCTTTTATCATTCAAAATGCGAATTTAATTTCAAGTTCTGTGGTTGAATTTTTAGCTGAGAACAATATTAGCTGGAATGATCGTCTTTTAGTCCTTTTAAGCTATGGGAAAAATGACAAGCTTTCAAAATGGGCAAAAAAAGAAGCAGCTTGTTTTACTTTGAAAGCTCCTAAATTTTGGGAAGCTCATGAGTATTTCAATTATTTTGCTGATCATTTTGGAGTTAAGGTTCACTATGATGGGATTCAATACATTCTAGATTCTATCGTTCATGAGCCTGCCTATTTCTTTGAAACATGTTCATTCTTAAGTACTTTATTTCCAAAAGATAAATTAATTGAACTGAAAGATATTCGCTCATTAGTTAAAAAATCAAAACTAGATTATTTTGAGTTAGCAAGAGATGCTTCTTTAAAAAACTGGGGATCTTTTTATAGCCGATTGCTCAGTGTTGAATTTGATTATGAATCCCTGCGCTCTGTTTTCAGTTTTTTACTTGGTCACTTCGTTAAAGTTTATGATCCTAGTTATACAACAACGAAAAAGCATCTTTCTAAGTATGATAAAGAGATTATGACCAACTCAAAGCTTTGGGAAAAACAAGAAGTAATTAATTTGATGGATAAGCTTAGTAACTGGGAACGTAAAACAAGACTTAAAGATCCTTACCTTCAATCAGAAATACAAAGGGCCCGATTACAGGCCCTTTGATCATTATAAATATAAAAACTTATGCTTAGATTTTATTAACTTGAGACGTTAATCTTGAAGTCTTACGTGCAATATTATTTGGCTTAAGGTGAGTTTTAGAAAGTAGAGACTGCGCTTCTGGAAGAAGTTTTTTAGCAGTATCTTTATCATTTTTTTCTATCGCTTCACGTAGCTTTTTAATAACAGTTCTTGCACGAGTCATTTTGAATTTATTTACAAAATTTCTCTTAATTGTTTGTCTTGCTCTTTTCTTAGATGATTTGTGGTTAGCCAAGGCTCACTCCCGGATCAATTTAAATAATAACCTCGTGTTTTTACGTCATTTAACTAAGACTTTCAAGAATTTTTTGGCGTCTCGTTATTTTTGTTCCATGGACAGAGAGCTGGCAGTTGAGGCACACTAGGATAAGTCGAGTTATTTAAAGGGGTTAGAAATGTCTATGGAGATAAAAACCATTGGAATTATAGGTCTTGGTCAGATGGGAAGAGGCATCGCCCAAGTGGCTGCCATGAGTGGATTTAAGACGCTGGCTTTTGATGCCTTTAAAGAGAGCCTGGATCATGGCCAGCATTTTATAGAGGCACAGCTTGAAAAAGGTGTTTCTAAAGGAAAGTGGGATGCTGATTCAAAGTCTAAGGCCATGGCACTTTTAAGTACTCATAGCTCTCTTGCAGACCTAAAAGAATGTGATCTTATTATTGAAGCTGCTAGCGAGAATAAAAAAATCAAATTCGAAATCTTTAGATCTCTTGATGAGGTTGCTAAAAAGGAAGCAATTCTAGCCTCTAATACTTCTTCCATTTCTATAACTGAAATCGCAGCTCAAACTAAAAGAGCAGATAAAATAGCAGGAATGCACTTTATGAATCCTGTGCCCGTAATGAAATTAGTAGAGGGTATAAAAGGGCTTGAAACTAGTGATGACTGTTTTAAGACAGTAGAGGCTGTGGCCACCAAGATGGGAAAGGTTTTTATTAAGGCCAATGATATGCCTGGCTTTGCTGTTAATAGAATTCTTATGCCAATGATCAATGAGGCTGTCTATGCAGTACATGAAGGGCTTGCAAGTATTTCTGATATTGATCAGGCCATGAAGCTTGGGTGCAATCAACCAATGGGGCCTTTGGAGCTTGCGGATTTTATTGGTTTAGATACTTGCCTTTCTATTATGGAAGTTTTGCATGAAGGGCTTGGAGATACCAAGTACAGACCATGTCCTTTGTTAAGGCAGTATGTTCTAGCAGGACGACTAGGGAGAAAAAACAAAAGAGGTTTTTATGAGTATTGATAACTACCAAGAGATTCGTGATCTAAGTTCAAAATTTGCTGATGAGGTTGTTGCTCCACTTGCAGAGAAAATTGATCATGAAGGCAAAATACCAGAAGAGATTTATAAGCAAGTAGGCGAGACTGGATTTTTCGGAATAGCAATCCCTGAAGAGTTTGGGGGAGCGGGCATGGACTATATGTCTTACTCTATAATCATGGAAGAAGTAAGCCGAGCTTGTGGCTCAACAGGAGTTTTGATTTCTGCTCATAACTCTTTATGTGTTTGGCCAATATTAAACTTTGGAACTGAAGAGCAAAAAAAAGAATTTCTTCCTAAGCTTGCAACAGGTGAGCATATTGGATGCTTTTGTCTGAGTGAGCCCAATGCAGGTTCAGATGCAGGCTCTCTTACAACGATGGCAGTTGATAAAGGAGATTATTATGAAATTTCAGGGACAAAGAATTATATAACAAATGGTAAAGAAGCAAGCATAGCTATTGTTTTTGCTAAGACCGAAAAAACTGATGACTACAAAGGTATTTCGGCTTTTATTGTTGATAAAAACTCTGAAGGCATTACAGTTAACAAGCTAGAAGACAAGCTCGGAATTAAGGGATCTTCAACAGCACAAATTCATTTTGAAAAAGCTAAAGTTCCCAAAAAGAATTTGCTTGGGAAAAAAGAAAAAGGTTTTAGAGTTGCCATGGCAACTTTGGACGGTGGAAGAATTGGAATTGCTGCCCAGGCATTAGGCATTTCAGAAGCTGCTTTTAGGTATGCTAAGCAATATTCAAAAGAGCGGATTCAGTTTGGAGCTCCAATTGCTAAACTTCAGGCGGTACAGATGATGCTTGCTGATATGAGCACTAAGATTGCTGCATCAAGACTTTTAGTGGCAAGGGCAAGTGAGCTTAAGGATCAAGGTGTTGATTATACCAAGGAAGCGGCACAGGCTAAATTGTTTGCATCTGAAACTTCAAATTTTGTTACTGACAAGGCAATACAAGTACTAGGTGGCGCAGGTTATATAAAAGAATATCCTGTTGAACGCTTTTTCCGTGATGCTCGAATTACTGAAATTTATGAAGGCACATCTGAAGTTCAAAGACTAGTTATAGCTACTCTAGAATTAAAATAAGCTATTCAAACACTTATAATTTTGTTAGTTTGTCCACTCCATTAACTTTTGTGTGAAGTGTTAGAAATGGGCATTAAAAAGATTGTTAAGTCTGTCGGAGATATCCTCATGGCCAAAAAGACCAAGAAGAAAAAAGTAACTAAAAAAACTGCTAAGAAAAAAGTTGCTAAAAAGACTGCTAAGAAAAAAGTTGCTAAAAAGACTGATAAGAAAAATGGTGCCAA
>CAYGJN010000121.1:0-7027 GCA_964350135.1 uncultured Bacteriovoracaceae bacterium
CTTTTTATTAATCATTTTATCAGTAATATTATTCACTGAAAGTAGTTACGCTCAGTTTCGAAAATATAAATCGAAGACTGATATAAAATCTGGTGGTAATAATTCAAGAACTGCCCCTCAAGCAGCCAATCAGGGCAACTCAAAAGATTTCTTTAATAGAGATACGCAAGTTAAAGGAATAAAAAAAACTGCTGAACAAGAAAAATATGTCAATCTTAATCCTGAAACAGCCTTTGGCCCAGAGGTTATTACCAGTTTTGATTTTGAAGATACATCTCTTTTAGAATTAACAAAGCATATGCAAAAATTGACGGGAATAAATCTTATCTGGGAAAAAGATATTAAGGGTAAGATTTCAATTTCTGCTCCTACCCCGATTACTGTAGGAGATGCTTGGAAAGCATTCTTAACGGCCTTAAATGTAAACAATCTAACATTGGTAAAATCAGGTGCATTTTACAAGATCGTTCAAGCAAGAGATGCTCGTTCAACCCCAACAAAAATTTATACGGGATCATTTACTCCTAACGTAGAAAACTATGTTATGAAAATTATTCCTATTAAAAATATTCAATCAAGTGAAATTCAAAGAAACTTTAGACCATTTATGTCAAAGTACGGCAGGATTGTTGATATTAAACAAACAAATACAATCATCGTTCATGATACAGGTGCTAATATAAATCGCCTTGTAAAGCTCATACGCTTTCTTGATGTTCCAGGCTTTGAAGAAAGCCTTCATATTATTCCTGTTGTTAACTCTTCTGCTCAAGAGATCTCAAAAATACTTGATACCATTTTAAAAAGTGGTAATAGCGGTAGTAGTGCTAAGTTTAGAGCAGCTAGTAAAAAAGATGATGAAAATATTTCTAAAATTATTGCTGAGCCTAGAACTAACTCCATTATTGCAATGGCCAATGCAACAGGCTTTAAACAATTACAATCACTTATTAAAAAACTTGATGTTAAATTTTCTGCAGCAAGCTCTGATAAAATTCATGTTTATTACTTGAACTATGGTAATTCAAAAGAGCTTTCTCAAACTTTATCAAACCTTGTAAGTGGATCTGCTTCTAAAACTTCAACAAGAAGAACTGCCCTGACGAGAAGATCATCAAATGATGATGATAATGGTCTCTTTTCTGCTGATATTAAAATTACAGCTGATGAACCAAATAATGCCATTGTTGTTACTGCCTCTCCTACTGACTGGCTTACAATTGAGCAAGTTATTAAAAAACTCGATATACCAAGAGAGCAAGTATATGTTGAAGGTCTTATCATGGAGACCAATGTTGAAAAAAGTCGTAATGTCGGTATAAGTATTGTTGGTGCTTATGGAACTGGCGCTGGTCAAAGAGCTGGCTTTAATGCAGGAGAAGGCGGTCTAATAGATCTTGTTTCAGGAAATTTTACAAACTTAAGTGGTCTTTTTGTTGGTGGTGGTAGTGGAAAGACAGTGAATCTTGATATTGGAGGCCAGACAGTACAAGTTGACTCTGTAACTGGTCTTATCCGCGCAGTAGCTACTGATAATAATACAAATATCCTGGCAACTCCTCAAATTCTAGCTCTTGATAATGAAGAGGCTGAGTTTGAAGTTGGAGATGAAGTTCCTTACACAGAGACGACTATTGGAACAACAGGAGCGAGCCAAAACAGTGTTAAGTTTCAAGAAGTGACTTTAAAGCTTAAAATCACACCTCAAATTAATAAAGTAACAAGATTCATTAAATTAAAAATTGACCAAGATATTAAAGACTTTTCTAATCGCCAAGTTGAATCAGGATCTGGTGCCGCTGTAACAACAAGAAGGGCCAATACTACAGTTGTTGTAAGAGATAGGGATACCATAGCCATGGGTGGTTTAATGAGAGACCAGCAAACTGATACGGAAAATAAAGTTCCTCTACTTGGAGATATTCCTGTTGTCGGATGGCTCTTTAAAACTAAAAGAAGCAAGGTTCAAAAAGTAAACCTTCTTATGTTTTTAACTCCAAAGATACTTTCTCCTTATGAAAAAACTACAGCAAAAAATCTTAAAGATGTTGTTAATAGACGTGCTTCTCACCTTAAAAATATACATGCTGATGGGGATCCATTTGGCTCAACAGTTAAAGGGCTTCATCAAAAAGCTAATCTGCAAGCTGAAGGTCCATTATATGATCAGATTGAAGGTTCTAGATATTTTCAAAATGAAAACCAAGATGATGGTATTGATCGCGCAGATAGCAATAAGAATTTAGAGAAATCAACTCCAAATGGAGCTCTACCGAATTATAAAGAAATATTTAATGAGGCCAAGGGAAGCACTGGAGATGGAGGAAATTCATAATGGAGCATTTTCAGGCCCTTGAAATTTCAAAAAATAAGCTCGGAGAACTTCTTTTAAATAATACTGCTCTTACAAAGGAGCAATTGGATGAAGCCCTAAAAATCCAAGAAGAATCGGGAAGTCTGATTGGAGAAATTTTAATAAGAAAGAATTTTTTAAGCTCTCATGATCTAACTAAAGTACTCTGTATTCAATTTGGCATTCCTTATATTGATGATATTAATGTTGATGAGATTGACCCTACTATTACTCACGATATCTCTATTAATTATGCTAAACATTATGGCGTTCTTCCTATTATGGAAACAGATCAATCTGTAACTCTTGTTGTAAGTGATCCCTTTCAAAGCAAAGTTTTTAATGATTTAAGAAATGTTTTTAGAAAACAAATCCATGTCACTGTGACTACTCCTGGAAAACTTGAAAATGCAATCAATCGAATTTATGAAAGAGCTCAAGGAAATATGGTTGACTCTATTGAAGATGAATTTGAGGAAAGCTTAGATCTTGATGGCCCAATTGATATCTTAGACGCAGGTGCGGACGAGGCTCCTGTTATTAGATTTGTGAACTCAATCATCTTTAGAGCTGTAAAAGAAAGAGCGTCAGATATTCATATTGAACCATATGAAAGAGATGTTATTTTTAGATTTCGTATTAACGGGGTCATGCAGGAAGTATTAAGACAACCACTTAGAACTCATGCTGCTGTTAGTTCTCGTATTAAAGTTATGGGAAAGCTAGATATTGCCAATAAAAGAACACCACAAGATGGACGTATTAAAGTAAAAATTGCTGGTAAGGATATTGATATTCGTCTTTCAACCGTACCTGTTCAAAATGGTGAAAGAATCGTTATGAGGATTCTAGAAAAGTCTGGTGCTATTCTTCGCTTAGAAAGACTAGGTTTTGAAGGTCAAACTCTTAAACTCATGGATGAGCTCTGTCATCGCAAGCATGGTATTTTCTATGTAACAGGTCCTACAGGGCATGGTAAAACCACTACCCTCTTTGCCATGTTAGATAGAATTAATAGTCCAGAAAGAATGATTATCACGGTTGAAGATCCTGTGGAATATGAGATTCCAGGTATATCCCAAATACAAGTGAACCATAATATTGACCTAAGTTTTGCGGCAGCACTAAGATCTATCCTCCGCCAAAACCCTGATGTTATAATGGTTGGGGAAACTAGAGACCTTGAAACTGCTGAAATGGCAGTCCAAGCATCACTTACTGGTCATATGGTTTTCTCAACTCTACATACAAATGATGCTGCTAGTGCCCCTACTAGGCTTATTGATATGGGAGTTCAACCTTTTTTGATCTCTTCATCTTTGATTGCTGTTCTTGCACAACGATTAATTCGAACTCTTTGTAACGAATGTAAAGTAGCAGATACTCTAACAGATCATGATAAAGTAATTTTAGGTCTAGATGATATTCCTCTTGGCACAACAATATTTAAAGCTCAAGGCTGTGCCAAATGTAGCAATACAGGTTATGGGGGAAGAACATCAGTGAGTGAGCTACTTATCATTAATGACGATATTAGAGAATTAATTCTCCAACAATCTGATGCCAGTGTTATTAGAAAAGCTGCCCAAAGAAATGGAATGATATCCCTAAGAGAAAGCTCAGTTCAAAAAGTTTTATCAGGTATTACAACAGTAGATGAGGTCAATAGGGCCATCAACGCTGATATGGAAGATCAATAATCTCTGTGGACGATACTACTGATCTTAATGACCCTAGGCTTATTCCCTTTAAATCTTTAAAACAAGGACTATCCCCAGCGGGTCATTTTATTATTGAATCACAAAAAGTTGTGGAAAAAGCACTTAATACAAATCCCAAAGAAATGGAATGATATCCCTAAGAGAAAGCTCAGTTCAAAAAGTTTTATCAGGTATTACAACAGTAGATGAGGTCAATAGGGCCATCAACGCTGATATGGAAGATCAATAATCTCTGTGGACGATACTACTGATCTTAATGACCCTAGGCTTATTCCCTTTAAATCTTTAAAACAAGGACTATCCCCAGCGGGTCATTTTATTATTGAATCACAAAAAGTTGTGGAAAAAGCACTTAATACAAATCAAAAAATTCTATCTATTGTAGGAACACAAAAATTTTTAGAATCAATAACTGCTCCCAATATTGAAAAAATTTGCTTACAAAAACATGACCTTGAAAAACTTGTTGGCTTTAATCTTCATCATGGAATTCTTGCTTTAGTTAAAACTCCTAAAACATATCTAGCAAATGAACTTAAAGGACCTATCCTAGCTCTTAATGGTATTACTAGTAATGAGAACATGGGTGCCATACTAAGATCTGCATTAGCTCTTAATTTTAGTGAGATTTTAATAGATCAAAAATCATGCAACCCATTTAATAGAAGATCCTCGCGTGTTTCTATGGGCAATATTTTTAATGCTAAGATTTGTCTTACAGAAAATTTAGTACAAGACCTAAAAGCTTTAAATCTTCCCATTATTGTCACATCACTTAAAAAGCACTCTTGCTTGCTTCATGAATTTTCATTTCCAGACAAGTTTGTTCTGGTAATTGGAAGTGAGGGAGATGGCATTGATAGCTCTGTTCAGGAAGCTGCCGACCATTCACTCTACATTCCTATGCATAACGAAGCAGGCGCTTTAAATGCAGCTTGTGCAGCTACTACGTTCATGTATCAAGCGACATTAAAGTGACTGTTCCTGCTGCCTTATTGCAACAAGACTCTGGATTCATTATCATTTAGATATGCCTACTTACGCTTATAAAGGCCTTGACCAACAAGGCAAAGAAGTTCAATCAAGTATCACGAGTGAGTCAGTAACTTCTGCTAAGCAAAAGTTAATGTCTCAAGGTGTAATGCTTTATGAAATAAAAGAAAAGTCTGCGAAGTCAAGCTCTGAAGGCTTTAGTCTTAATATGACTATTGGCCCAAAAGTAGATGTTGAATCCCTTTCTCTTATGACTAGACAGTTTGCAACACTTATCAAGGCAAGGTTTCAAGTTGCACAAGCATTAGAAGCACTTGTAGACCAAGTTGAAAACCCTACTCTCAGACTTGTACTTGGAGAGGTAAAACAAAAAGTAAATGAAGGATCTTCTCTAAGTAAGGCCCTTTCAGATTACCCAAGAATTTTTGATAATGTTTATATTAATATGGTGGATGCTGGAGAAAACTCAGGGACTCTAGATGTCGTATTATTGAGACTATCTGAATTCAAAGAAGCACAAGTTAAGCTTAAAAATAAAATCCGCGGCGCTATTATGTATCCCGTTGTCATGATGATTGTTGGATCTGTCATGATCTCAATTGTATTTACTGTTGTTATTCCAAAAATTACAAAAATATTTACTTCTAGTAAAAAAACTATTCCAACAGCTACTAAAATTGCTATTTGGATTTCTGAATTCCTCCAGAATAATTGGTACCTAATCATAATTGCAGCTATCGTTTTTTATTTTCTTTTTAAAAAATGGTCAAAAACTAAAAAAGGTGAATATATTTGGCATAAAACCTTGTTAAATATGCCAATAATTGGACATCTAACATCAATGGTTAATATAAGTAGGTTCTGTTCAACTCTAGCAACCCTTCGTTCTTCAGATGTAGAAATACTTGTTGCTTTAAAAATTGTTAAAAACTTAATTCCTAATGTTGTGATGAAAGAGGCCATCGATGATGCAAAGGAAAGAGTCTCAGAAGGTCAATCAATGGTTGGACCATTAAAAGAAAGTGGTTACTTTCCCCCCATGGTAACCCATATGATTGCTCTTGGTGAAAAATCTGGAGAGGTTGTACAAATGCTTGAGATTATCGCTGAGAACTATGAAGATCAAGTAAATACCAGGCTTGAGGGTTTGACCTCAATACTAGAACCTATTATGATGGTTGGTCTCGGTGGTGTTGTCGGATTTGTCGTATTCGCTGTTATTATCCCAATGCTTGAACTAAATAAACTCAATTAAGGAGTACTAGAATGAATGATATGTTGATCAAAAAATCGCCTCGCCTATTAGACCAGAAAGGACTTTCATTAATTGAAATTCTGATTGCATTAACGTTATTGGGGCTTGCAGCGACTTTTATTACAGGGCGAGTTCTTGATAGTCTTGAGGAAGGAAAAACCCAAGCTGCTTCTATTCAAATTAGTGCACTTTCTGACCGCCTTAAAGAGTTTAGGCGTCATTGCAATTTCTACCCAACTACTGAACAAGGGCTACAGGCATTAGTAACAAAGCCATCTGGGGGAAAAGACTGTAAAAGATATAATCCAAATGGTTACCTAGAAGATGGTGCTGATGTTCCTCTAGATCCATGGGATAATGAATACTTCTATGAATCAGATGGTCGTTCTTTTGATATTATCTCTTATGGTAAAGATGGTATTGAAGGCGGTGAAGGTTTCGATGCTGATATTTCCTTTAAAAATAAAAAGAAAAATAATTAACAAGATATGGGCCTCTCAAAGAGGCCTTTCTCTTATTGAGATCCTTGTTGCTCTCCTCCTTGTTTCACTTGTTCTAGTTATTAGTTTTTCAAACCCTACAAGAGATTCCAGAGATGATCTAAATGCTGCGGCTGATGATATTGAAAGACTTATATCTTTTTCGGTTAATGAATCAATTCTTCGAAACTCTATGACTAGACTTCATTTTGAGTATAAAGAAGAG
>CAYGJN010000122.1:0-6775 GCA_964350135.1 uncultured Bacteriovoracaceae bacterium
ATGTTTGATAATCACCTTTTTCCATTAATTTTTTTGATGAATCTAAAAGAACAAGCCCACCAAAACTTAAGCCTCCATCTTCACTTAAAAGTTGTTCAAGCTTTTCAACCAACTGGGTATTGTTAATATTTCCTGCATCAAAGTCTTTTAATGTTGTATTTTGAAAGCTTAAATATTTTTGATCAAAGTTTTGAAGTTTTTCATTTTGTTGGTTTCTATGAAAAAGAAACGCTGCCAAGGCAACAAAAACAATAATGGATAATGAGATAATTAGTTTTGAATTCTTTTTTATGGCCACGCCTAAACCTGTTTGATTCAAAACGTTACCGATATTTTCTGTTTGAGTCATTTGGGCCATGAGCTATCCTCTTTTTAATGAAATAATGGGCAATTTTGTAGAGATGATTTTATGAGCGGCCCTATAAGTTGTCAAAGATATAGGAAAATACTATGATTTTCTCATAACTCCAACACTAAGGGTCATCCAATGATTAGACTAGTCATTCCAGGTCTTTTACTCGTACTTGCTTTTGCCAATCAAGCTTATGCTAAAAATCTTAATGGGCGTTTAGGTATTGGTCTAAGTAATCAACTTAAAAACGACATTGATAGTGTTGATTTTAAGGTTCAAAGATCAAGAGTTTATGCAATGGGACTCATTCTCAATGCTAAGATGAATGACGATGATGGTGGTTGGGGTGCAGGCCTAAAGCTTTACCGTATTATTTTCGAAGAACCACAACTGACTTTTTATGCTGCAGGCTTAGTAGCCGCAATTAATACAAAAACAAGCAATGTTTCGACTACAGGTTTTCAAGTAGATCTTACTGTTGGTTCTGAGTTTAGTTTTTCAGGGCTAGAAAGTATCGGTTTAAGTTTTGAAACTGGTTTGTCTATAAACAAACCTCAAGACGATATGACATTTGAAACTGTTGGAAACCATATTGTATTAGCTGGTATACATTTTTATATATAAGAGGGCCTTGTGATAAGGAAATTACTATTTTGTTTTCTCCTTAGCTCTTATGCGCTTGCTCAGTTTGCTACTTCTGTTCCAAATGAATTTGATCCAGATGATCTAGAGATTGGTGGTGATATCTTTAATGACTTTAATGAAGATCTTGAAACCGAGCAGATTTTAGAAGATGAGAGCTTCTATGCCTACGGAAGATTTTTCTCCCTCAATCTAGGAATAGGGCTTACAAATTTCAATGGCAATCGTGGATCGGCCTATAATGACAAGCCACCTACTTTTAGTCTTTCAATAAACTCTTTTACCAGCTTTCAAGTTTCCTATATTCTAGGGATCGCTCATTCAAAACACACTATGTTTTATGGAAATTTAAACTCTCTTGATGGCTTTGATGACACAAAATCACCAGTAGGAAGAATTGATGTGAGCCAACTAAGAGTCTTTGTAGGCTTTCGCTACTATGTTGATACATCAGATCTAAATACGGCCATTACATACTCTAACCCTTATACCACCATGAGGTTGGAGTATTGGTATACCACTAATAAGTTTACTGACCGTGTTGATATAGAAGACGAAACAGGAGGCGGTGTTGGTATGGGCCTTGGTGGTGGCCTTGAATTTCCAATTACGTTAAAAGAAACTTATATAAATTTTGAATTCCTTGCCCATTTTGTAAATTTTTATGATCAAGCGACAAGAGCCTATGCACCAGTTAACGATGATTTAAGTGGTGTTGGGTTTTCCTATATCGTTAATTACGTTATTGGCTGGTAATTAAACTTTTTTAGCTCTTAATTCTAAATCTTTACCGCTTCTAAAAATCAAATGAATAGGAGCATTTTGCAAATTAAAATTAGACCTCAACCCATTTTTTAAATATCTCTTATAATGTTCAGGAATATCCTTTGATAAATTAGAAAACATTAAAAATGTTGGTGGATTATTTTTAACCATAGATGCATATTTTATTTTAAACGACTTCTTTCCTGCCGGATGGATAGTGTTTTTTTCAATTAACTCACTAATAACTTTATTAAGCTTGGAAGTGGGAATTGATTTTGAACGGCTAATAATTGTTTCTTTAAGTTCAAGTTTAAGTTGCGTAATACTAGCACCCGTTAGAGCACTAATAGTTAACAAACTACAATGCTTAAGCCATGGAATATCTTCTCGAATATCTAAGAGCCACTCTGCTTTTGTTTTTTTATCTTTTAATTTTTCTTTTAAAAGATCCATTTTATTAAGAACAATAATAACAGATTTACCACGCTCAAGACTAAGACCAATAAGCCTTCTGTCCTGATGGCTTATTCCATCTTTTGTGGCATCTATTAAATAGATGACAATATCGCAATCATTAATGGCCCTAAGGCTTCTAAAGACAGAAGCGTTTTCAATAGTACCTTTTATTGAACTCTTTCTTCTAATACCAGCAGTATCAATAATTTTTAAGGATCTCCAATAATTGCCTTCAGTCTCTAAGCTTGTTTGAGTAGTTTGCTGACTTTCTTGGCCGTCAATAACTTCATTTTCACTAGACTGTTGTTGACTCTCAATAGAATCATCGACTTCATCAGAGCTGTAATTTGGTTTAGATTTACCATCAAGATCTCCATATTTAATAAGTGTAGGTTCAAAAATTTCTTTATATTTTTGGTATTCTTTACCAATAATATAATTAGACTTATGTCTATAATCCCATTTATCAGTAATACTTGCTTCTTTCCCAAAATATAAATCAAAATACCCTTCAATAGGATCCACAGTTGTTCCTGCAATATCACTAACAAGGGCCCTATCAGCTTTTAATAATTTATTTAACAAAGTTGATTTACCAGCATTAGGAGCACCAATAATGGCAAGGTTTGCAACCACTTGGGACTTTGGAACAATCCCTTTTTGAACATCAAAGGAGGATTTATTAAATTGAATAAGCCTTTTCTGCAATTTTGTTCTTAAATCATCAATACCTAATCCATGAGCACTGGAAATTTCAAACATCTTCTCATCTGCAATACCCATACTATAAAATTGATACAAGTCATTTTCTTGTTTATCACCATCATATTTATTCAAGATTAACCAAAAATCTTTTCCACTAGCACGTAAAAAGTCAGCAATCTCTTGATCTTGCCCTAAAAGACCTTCTCGAATATCAACAACAAATAAAATAAGATCACTTTCTTCAACTGCGAGCTCAGCATGCTCTTTCATAATATTAAAAAAACTTTCAATCTCTCGTTGTTTTTTCTTAAGTGAGTATTGAGTAATCTTTTGAGGGTAAAAACCACCAGTATCAACCAAAACCGAATGAACAGACTCTTGATCATTTAATTCATCAAGTTCCATAATTCCGTAATTGCGATCTCTTGTCACACCTGGGATATCGTGAGTAAGGGCCTTAGTAGATTTCCTAAGTAATCTATTAAAAAGAGTACTCTTACCTACATTAGGTCTTCCAATTATTGATACAACTGAAGTGGAACTCATCTTTTTCTCCAAACCCTCTTAGAATCTGTTGTTCTAGGTAGGCCAACTTCTTCCAAGATTTTATTATTATTAAACCATTTGGGGGAAACTTTTACGTGTAAGTTTAAATGAACTCTCCCTCCAGTCATGGTTTCAATTTTTTTCCTAGCGCCAGTACCAATAGTTTTAATATTTGCACCTTTTGCTCCAACAACAATCCCTCGCTGGCTTGGACGGTTTACAATTATACTTGCATTAATATGACTCATTCTATCTCGGTCTTTTTTACTATCAGTAAAATCTTCAACTAAGACAGCAATCTCATAAGGGACCTCTTCTTTTAAAACATTAAAGGCTTCTTTTCTAATATACTCACCAACAAAAAACCTCTCATTCTTATTAGAAACTTCACCATCTGGATAAAGATGACGGGCACCTGGAGCAAAGTCTAGTAGAGCACCAGTTAGTTCATGAATATTATCATCCGTAAGAGCACTTAAAGTGAAATATCTCTCACATTCAGGAATTAATTGTTTTATTTGTTCAAAAACTTTTGGCAGAGCAGTTTCCATGATCTTTGTATCCTGTACAAGATCAGACTTATTAAATACTACCCAAGTTGTCTTAAGCTCACCTTTAAAATTTCGTGAAAATTCCTGGTATTGTCTTAAGATATCTCGTGAAAGATCAAAAACCATTAAGTTTATATCAGCTCCCTCTAGACCTTCTTTGACTTGACCATTCATTCTTCTATTAAGCTCTTGGCTTGATGAATGTATTCCTGGAGTATCAACAAAGATAAGCTCTGTTCTATCAATATGAACTACGCAATGAAACTTATTACGAGTTGTCTGTGGCTTTTCAGTTACAATCGTAAGATCAAAACCGAGCATTTTATTAATCAGTGAACTCTTACCTGTATTAGGGACTCCTAGTACAGCAACCATTAAAGATTTATTCAGTGGGTGTTGGTCAGTGATAAGCATTGCTTTCCTCGCTTATTGGTGTGTCTATTTTGTCTAATGCTAATTGAGCTAATTGAACTTTTAATTTCTTTTTTGAAGGCCCATTAATTGGTCCAAATTCAAACTCTCCTACTGAAAGACTTACGGAGAATTCCTTACGCCCATTTTTGTCATTTTCTTTAGTTTGATAAAGGGGCAAATTTTTAAATGCTTTCATTGAGAGTTCTTGGAGTTGTGTTTTAGGATCAAAACTATTTAAATTCTCTAAGGCAAAAAGATTTTTTGTAAAAGTTTTATAAAGAGTGATAACTATTTTTCTAGTTATCTCAAAAGACTGCGAATCCTTATAGATTGCTCCGATAAGTGCTTCAAAAAGATCAGCTGTATTTGTTTTATTGATCAATGCTGAACGTTTAAGCTCGCCTCTGCCTAATAAAGTTAAAATATTAAATTTATGATGTGTTGCAAGTAAAAATAAAGTTTCTTCATTAACTAAAGTCCCTCTTAGCTTTGAAAGTTTTCCTTCGTCTAGTTCAGGATATTGGCCCATTATCTCAAGGCTAATAATGGCGTTTAAGAGACTATCGCCCATAAACTCAAGCCTTTCATTGCTCGTTAATCCTAATTCCTTAAACTCATGAATAAAGGATCTATGAGCTAGAGAGTTCATTAATATTAAGGGGTTAGTGAATTTATAATTGATTTTATCTTGAAGTTGCTGAATCAATTTATGTTGAGAAAGAAGAGAATAGGACTCTTTATGGTCTTTGCCATTTTCAATGGTTTTGTAAAAGCTATAGGACAGGCTTTCGCACTGCTTGCTTTCCATAAAGGTCGTCTCCAATCTTACTCATATTCAATTGTTGCGCAAAGTTACTTAAAATAACGCCATAAATCAAGCGAAAAATACCATTGTTTGACTTGGTTGGTCTACGCTATTATCCCTTTGTTCAGCATTATTAAACCTAAGATAAAGGCTCAACTACATGGAATTTCAGAAGCTTAACACACCTTCAAGCACAACAAATAGTCTCTTAACTCTAGAGGCTGAATTTTTTACAAAACTAAAAACGAGCGGAAAAAGTATTAATACGATTAAGAACTACCGCACAGATATTGAATGCTTTAATAAGTTCTTGTCTGAGAAACAACACTCACTAGATGTTAATGATTTTAATTTTCAAAAAGTAAGTGAGTATGGTGAGTACCTACAAAATAAGTATGACTCTGATAACTCAAGAAGAAGAAGAGTTCAGGCATTAAGAATCTTCTTTGATTTTCTAGTAGAAAAAAATATTTACTCTGAAAACCCAGTGAGAAAACTTCCTTCTTCTCCAAAGTTTCTAGATATTCCTAGACCAACAACTTTACCTGAAGTTCAAAAACTCTGGTCTCATCTATGTAGAGAAGTTTCTACCAATGTTCAGTTAATGCCAAAACTAGTGGCCCTTAGAAATCAAATGATTTTTACTCTTATCTATACAGGTGGACTTAAAGTTAGTGATCTTTCAGGTCTTAAGTTTAGCCATATTGATGTAACAGGTGAAAAGCCAAGAGTTCTTGTAACAACTACAAAAAGAGACCCATATACTGTTGAGCTGCATCCCGTTTTTCATACAGTTTTCAGAAATTATTCACAGATGCTTATTGAAGGTAAAAAGTACTGCAAACTTGAGTTTGACGAACTTCTCTTCAATGCTAATCCATTTAAAATTTTAAGAGGTGGACTAAGCCCTAGAGGAATTGAGCTAATTTTTGAAGATTTCCGTAAACGCCTTAGTATTGTTGTTACTCCAAAATCTCTTAGACAAGCTGCTATTTTTAATTGGCTAGGAAAAGGTCTTAATGATGGAGTTATTAAAGAATGGCTAGGGGTTGCACCTTCTTATTCTCTAAAGCTTTATAAGTCTCATAGTAAAGATCATATTTACTCAGAAGAGTTTCTTATGGCCATGCTTAGAGAAAATACAAGTCCTACTTTTCATTAATTCAATCTTTATTTGAATTTCGATTTAGTCCAACGAGAAGTTTTGGGGGCCATTGGCACCCTGGGTGGTGTTTTGTTTACAGGTAAACCAAGATCATGGTCTTCGTTCCATCTATCAGTTAAGTTTTCTTGTTTAAAGGCCCTGTAAAAACTAAGACCTTCCTCAATCCCATCAAGCTTTGTTACTAATTCTTTTTGTAAGCGAATACTATTATTTCTCTCAACAACCATCTCATCAAGAGCTGCTTCTTTTTGTCTCTCAATCTCAAGAATTTTTCTATCAAACTCGGCAATTCTTTTAGATTTAAGTTGATTAAAAGACCAAAGATAATTATTAATCCCATTTAATTGCTTTAAAAACCCTGATTTTCGAGCAAT
>CAYGJN010000123.1:0-6667 GCA_964350135.1 uncultured Bacteriovoracaceae bacterium
GAGTTAATGTACTCGCGGATACCTGAACTTGAAAAAGAGTTAGAGGGTCAGGCCCATGATTGGATATTGGGCAAATCTCATATTGCTAAAGTTATAGCGAGACAAACAGGAATACCTGTTGAAAAAATTTTACAAGACAAACAAGATAATATTCTTAAGCTTGAAGACTTTTTAAATAGTAAAGTTTTCGGACAAGAAAAATCCCTACATGAAGTTAGTGAGACATTAATTGCAACTCATGCTGGACTCACTGAAGAAACGAGACCACTAGGATCGTTCTTATTGCTTGGCCCAAGTGGTGTAGGTAAAACAGAAACTGCCAAAAGTCTTGCTGATTTTCTTTTTAACAACCCAGAAAATATCATCCGTATGGATATGAGTGAGTATTCTGAAAAACATGCAGTATCAAAGCTTATCGGAGCGGCTCCTGGTTATATTGGATATGAAGAAGGTGGAGTTCTCACCGAAGCAGTAAGAAGAAAACCATACAGTGTTCTCTTGTTTGATGAAATTGAAAAAGCTCACCCAGACTTTTCAGATATGTTGCTTCAAATCTTAGATGATGGTCGTCTAACTGATAATAAAGGGAGAACTATTAGTTTTAGAAATACGATTATTCTTCTAACTTCAAATGTTGCTGATCATGAAGCTTTTTTCAAGCCTGAAGTTCTAGGTAGGCTTGATAGTATTTTAGTCTATGAAAAGCTTGATGGAAAAGTGGTAAGAAAAGTTATTGATAAAGAGCTTAATTATCTTAATAAAAGATTAGGTGACAAAAAACTGATATTAAACTTGAATGAGTCTGTTTATAAGGTCCTTGAAGAACAAGGTATTAGTGAAAAGTACGGAGCAAGACCACTGAAGAGTACGTTCAATAGGCTTATAACAAGACCACTTTCAAAAAAGATTTTATCTGGCTCTTTAGATAGTGGTTCTTTAGAAGCTAGTTTTGAGGAAGGGCAGATAGTCTTTAGTTAATTGCCCTAACACAGGTTCAGAGTTTATGTATTATGGGTGTGTTAAAGAATTGGGCCAGGAAACAAAGACTAAAAACTGCCCAAAATTTTTGTCAGCTCATAGAGTTTCTTCCAGGCAAAGGCCCAAAAATGTCAATGATTACCAAGTGTTAGCTGGACAGTATAAGCCCTAACTGTCCAATATCACTTCGATTCATCATTTTATCTATCGGATAACCAAGCGAATAACTTTAGTTTTTTCTATAATAAGAATTGAGGAAATTTCGTTTGCAGTTGTACGTTGGTTGAAGTTGTACGTTGGTGGTTAGCAGTCGAAATCTGTCTTTTAGGGTTTTGTTAATGAAGCCTTACATAAAGAGAGATGGAGAGAGCTATGTTGAAGTTAAAGTTGAAGTTATTACCGTTAGTGATGTTGATGCTATTAGGTGCTTGTAATTATGAGCCAGAGTTTGCTGAGAAAGAGGATCTACTTGATGATGAATTATCAGTAATTTTACCAGGTGATCCAATTGTCGTAAAACCTGAAGATCCAGTTGTTGTAACCCCTGATGATCCAGTTGTTGTAATACCTGAGGACCCTATTGATGTTCCTGAACCAACCTATGAAGATGCAGTGGATTCATTCACTCAAAATTCATCTAACACTATTAATAAAGTTGATATTGTTTGGGTTATAGATGATTCAGCATCTATGGGAGATGATCAAAAAGCTATTGCTGAGAATTTTGATGCTTTTATTAATGACTTTCTAGACAAAAAAATCGATTTCAAAATGGGAATCACAACGACAGACACGAAAGTCTACAATGGAGAGTTTGTTCATAAAATTGATCTTCTGACAGCGCAGAAAGCTGCAGCAAATGAAGCAAACTTTATTAAAGATTTTAAAAAGAATGTCAAAGTTGGTGTTGGTGGTGATTGGAAAGAAAAAGCCTTTCAAAGTATGAATGAGACTATTCATGATTCTTATAATGATGGCTTTTTTAGAGAAGATGCTCTTCTTGCTTATATTGTTGTGACTGATGAGCCTGAACAATCAGCAGACTCTGTACAAGAGATAGTAGATGATCTTCTGGCCTTCAAAGGTGATCGTAAAGAGTATCTTAAAATTTACTCAGTTCATCGTGTTTTTGGAAATAGCAAAGATGACAGGTTTACTGAGGCTGCTCGTCTTACTGAAGGGTTTACGGCAAATATTAAGGAGTCGTTTTATAAGAACCTTTTAGAGATCGGTAGTACAATTGTTGATCTTATTAATAGCTTTAAACTTAATAATGTTCCTGTAAATCCAGATAAGATTAAAGTCTACGTAGAGGGTCAAGAATTAAAAGTGGGTTGGGCTTATAGCACTAAAACAAATGCTGTTGTATTTGATTCAAACGCAGTTCCTGCCGAAGGGTCAGCTGTTAAGGTTGAGTATAAGTACGAAGTGAAATAAAGCTGAGGGAGGAAGTTCCTCCTTCAACTACAAGGTGTATAAGTCATGAAAAGTATTCTTGTTGTTTTGATATTTGCATTGGTCTCGTTTAAAAGTTTTGCAGGACAAGATGATCTCTATGATTTTCTTTGGCTAGATCCAGATAAGAAAGTCTATGTCCTACAAAATAAAGTTTATGAGAAGAAAGGGACAGCGTATGTTACAGCTGGTTATGGAAAAGGACTCTCTACGGACTTTCAAGATACAAAGGTATACCAGTTTAAGACTGGTTATTACTTTTCTGAAGATTGGGGTATTGAGCTTCTTTATTCTGGTAAAAATCATTCCAATGATGATGCTTATGCAACTATTACAGATGCAACAAATGGAAATAATAAAATACCTTTTGTGAGAAGATTCAAGTCCTACTACGGTGCTATGGGACTATGGTCACCTTTTTATGGAAAGATAAATACATTTAACGAAATATTTTATTTCGATGTGAATTTTGGACTAGGTATTTCAAAAATAGATGCTGAATCAAATAGAACAGCTTTTCAAGCAAACTCGGCCACTGATGTTTATGAAGACGAGAGTTATACAGCTGGGTTGTGGAAAGTAGGTATGCGTTTTTATGTAACTGAAAGTCTTTCGCTTGACCTAGATTTTACAACTAATACTTATAAAGCAAATAGTGGTACAAGCGACGTCGAAAAATATAGAAATAATACCGATGGAACACTTTCTATTGGCTGGTCATTTTAGGAGACTGCCATGAAAGTATTAATATTATTAGTTTTTGTTTTTAATTCGCAATTGCTCTTTGGTAAGAGCAAGCTTAGAAGAGTTCTAGAGTCAAAAGATCCTAGGAAGTATGAAAAGCTAACTGTCTATCTAGCAAAAAAGAAATACTATTTTTCAGCAATCTCTTTTGCAAAAGAACATCTTGTTACCTATGAAGGTAATAAGAGCTCGGAAGCATTCAATAAAGCTCTAGAAGTTCTTGTAATGAAAGCTGGAATTGATCAGTTCTATTTACTTTCCCCTGAGCTTTTAGAAAAAGCTGATACACCGGCCATGCATTATATTATTGCTAAAAAATACTTTGATAATAGACAATACAAAAAGACTTTGAAGCATTTAGCAATGATTCCGCCTAAGCATAGATTTTTAACTGAAGCAAACCATCTTGCTGGTGCTATTTGGTTAAACCGCAAAGATTTTGATAAGGCTCAGAGGTACTACCGGCAATGTATAAAAACAGCAGAGTATGAAAGAAGAGTTACTGATGATGAAAAAGTAAAACGTTTTTTTGATGTTTTAAAAGAAACATGCATTGTTGATCAAGCAAGAATTGATTATGAGAAAAAAGACTTTAAAAAAGCTATGGGGCTTTATGATCAAATACCTAAGGCTTCTTATATTTGGCCATACACACTTTTAGAGAAAGCATGGACTGCTTATAGTATGAATAATTACAATAGGTCTCTGGGCGCATTAGTAGCCTATAAATCTCCATTACTTGCTAGTTACTTTATACCTGAAGCAGAAGTACTACAGGCCTTATCCTATTTCAAAATGTGTTTGTGGAAAGATTCAATGATTGTTGTAGAGAATTATCATAAACGTTATGCTCCTCAAGCCAGGTATCTTAGAGGACTTTTATCAAAACATAATAAGTCTGATCGATATTTTTATCAAATGATGACCAATGGAAGTGATGATAAGACTATTAAAGGTCTTATTACTCAAATTAGAAAAGAGATCTATTTTAATTTGAACCTACAACTACTTAATAAAGTAAGAAAAGAGATTGCAAAACTTCAGACTCTAAAGAATTCAGAGCTTAAAGAAATTTTACTTGAAAATACAGTTAATTATGAACAAAGACAGCTTGATATTATTAACCATTTTGTAAAAAAGAAAATGTATCAGTTTATAAATGAGATGAATTTTTTTAGTAAAGAGATGTATGCCATTCATCTTGAAATTCTAGGGAGAATGAAAAACCTTATTTACGATAAAAAGAAACTTGCTAAAACTCGTGTAAGGGGAAATTACGATAATGTGGAAAGAGAGTCTAGACAGTACTTTTGGAGCTTCAAAGGAGCCTTCTGGGCGGATGAATTAGGAGACTATGCCTTTGGGTTAGAGTCAAATTGTCAGGAGAAGGCCTTATGAAAATGTCTTTATTAGTTGTCATCTCTTTAAGTTTTTTCCAAGTTAGTTTTGGGCAAGGGCCGCAACCCCCTCAAAAGATAATCTATAAGTACAAGAAGTATGAGAAATTCAACTTAGGTGATATGAGTATTAAAGGGGATGTTATTACACCGGGTGATATATCGGTTAAACAAAGGAAGTTTAAACGTTTTAGTGAAGGGCTTTTCCATAGATGGCATTTTAGAGACATGATTAAAGAAGATATCCGAGACATACGATAGAGTATTCGAAGAAGCAGAACCGGAGGATAGATGGAAGAGCAGACCCAAGCGGCAGTAATAGCAGCAGAACACGCAGTAGACTCAGTTTCATTTTTCACAAAAATTTTCGCATTTATGGATGATGGTGGTGCATTTATGTGGATCATTTTAGCTTGTTGGCTAATTGGTTTGGCCATCGCTATGGAAAGAGTCATCAAGCTTTATCTGTATGATATTGATGGTGCTGGCCTTATGAGAGAAATTAGAAAACATGTATTAGATAATAATGTTCATGCAGCTATTAATCTTTGCCAGGACTCAAAAGCTATTCTACCAAGAGTGCTAAAAAATGCGCTTAAAAGAGCAAACCACGCAAAAGAAACTATTCAAGATGCGGTTGATGCCACAGCATTAGAGGTAATACCTCTAGTAGAAAAAAGAATTGGATATTTGGCATTGATTGCTAACGTATCAACTCTGATTGGTCTTCTTGGAACCATACAAGGTCTTATTCAGTCTTTTGCTGCTGTTGCTGACGCCGACCCAAGTGAAAAATCAAGATTACTAGCAGAAGGTATTGCTACAGCAATGAATACAACAGCATTTGGGCTTATATCGGCCATTACTATTATGGTCATTCATTCTATTTTAACTCATAAGTCTGAAAAGATTTTAGGTGAAATGGATGAGTACTCTTTTAAGCTTGTTGATCTATTAGGAACCAAGAAAGATATTAAGCGCATAAAAGAATCTGCTTAAACTCGAGGTATAAGATGAGCAAGCGGATTCAAAGAAAAAAAATAGAGTTTCCAAAACTAAATCTAATTCCTATTTTAGATGCAGTCTTTATATTTATTTTCTTTCTTCTAATGTCAGCTAAGTTTATTAACTTAAGAGAAATAGGCTCAGATGTGCCTATCGTTTCAGAAAGTGAGCCTGTCGATGATAAAGATCCCTTGAATTTAACATTGGCCATTACATCAGAGCAGATTAGTATTAAGACCGGTCTAGAAGGGAGAACTGTTTTAGTTGTTAATAAAGTTAAGGGCAGCTATGAGTATGAAAAACTTCATAGCAAAATTGTTGAACTGAAAAAAAAGAATCTTAAAGAAGAAAGTATAATTTTTGAACCTAAGGGCAAGGTTAAATATAACGACTTAGTACAAATTATGGACCATGTTAGAACAATTAAAAAAAACCAGAAGCCGATTTATATTCGAAAAAATGGCAAGCTTAAAGAAACTAGAAAACTTTTTGGAAAAATTGTTTTCTCCAACATGCAAGGCTAGTTAATGGCAAGAGTAAGAAAGAGTTTAAGAAGAAGAAAGAAAAAACAAGATATGGAGTTAGATATTAACTCTTTGCTCGATATTCTTGTTATCTTACTTGTTTTTCTTTTGAAAAGTTATAGTGCTTCTGAACTTGAAGTGAAATTACCTAAAAACTTAAGCTTGGCCAATTCTAAGTCTCAAGATTACGGAGAACAAGCTCCAACAGTAAAGGTTACTTCTAAAGGAGAGATATTTCTTGGAGCTGAACAGATTGCGACAAATATTAAAGACTCACTTGATAGTGAAGGCAAAGTTGCTATTTTATACAATAAACTTTCAAAGCTTAGAGATAAAAAACTTAAAAAATTAAAAAGCCTACAAGGGAGAAAGCCAGCAAGTGAGAAAGACAATGACCTTACTGTAAATCTCGTTTTTGATAAAGACCTAGAATATAACAGCATGAAAGTTGTTATGCATACAACTGGTGTTGCTGGTTTTAATAAATTTAAATTTCTAGTTCAGGCAGTGGAGTAATTTGAAGTATTTAATTGTTTTAGCTCTATTTAGTGTACTCGTAAAAGC
>CAYGJN010000124.1:0-4453 GCA_964350135.1 uncultured Bacteriovoracaceae bacterium
GTGTTGGTGGTGATGGACAGTTTGTAGTGTGGTCAGCTTATTCAGTTAACTCAACGATATCTCCTACAATAGGTTCAGATGCTGGAGGAACTGCTTTAACAATAATTGGTTCAGGTTTTAATAATACAACTTCAATTAGTGTTGATGGTAGTAATTGTACTGTTACTGATTACTCAGATCTCTCTGTGAATTGTACTACTCCAGCAGGCACAGCAGGAGCAGTGGACGTTGTTGTTTCAACTTCGGGGCAATCAGATATTACGCTATCAAATGCTTTTACTTACTCTAATTGTGCTCAAGATATTCAAAATTTTAACTCAAGCGGAACTTGGAATAAGCCTGGTTGTGGTACTACGGTAAAAATAGAATGCTGGGGTGCTGGTGGTGGCGGTGCCTATTCAGGTGGCGGCGGTGGTGAATATAAGACTACAACCATAGCCATTGGAACTGCTGGTGCAACTGAAACTGTTACTATTGGCGCAGGAGGTGCCGGTGGTGGATATAATTCTCCAACCCCTGCTTCTAGAGATGGTGGCGACTCATCTTTTGGAGCTCATTTAACCGCTCAAGGTGGTAAAGGTGGAGCAGGCGCTGCCTCATGGGGGCATAGTGGAGCTGGAGGTGCTGGCGGTGGTACAGGTGGTGGTACTGGCGGTAGTGTTATTGGATCTCCTGGAAATGGGGGAGACGGAAATGGGGGGAATGCCTCAGCTGGAGCTGGTGGTGGCGGTGGTGCCGGCATCCATGGAGCTGGTGGTGGTGCTGGTTATGTAGGTGGTGGTTCTAGTGGTACTGGTGGAGCAGGCTCTGGAGATGGTGGAAATGGTGGTGGTGAAGCGTCACTTAACGGTCAAGCACCTGGCGGCGGTGGTAGTGGAGAGAGTGCTGGAGGAACAACTGGT
Source organism: uncultured Bacteriovoracaceae bacterium (assembly GCA_964350135.1). GTDB lineage: Bacteria > Bdellovibrionota > Bacteriovoracia > Bacteriovoracales > Bacteriovoracaceae > CAYGJN01. The sequence continues at coordinate 903 of CAYGJN010000124.1, forward strand.
GGCGGTGTTGGGGGAGCTGGTCGTTGTATCATTACAACCGATATATAAATCAATAAAAACCCTTCCGGGTATGAGTAATGCACGGAATGTGCAAAACTCATTGGAAGTTAAGATAAAACTAGTTAGCTTCTACGGTAGCTGTCACTTGAGTTACAGTACGAAGACTCCAACCATTGTTGACTTCAATTTCAATTTTTTCAATATCAACATTGATAGTACAAAGACCAGTTTCTTTAACATACTGAATGATGTTAAAAAGACCTTTTCTTTCAACTGTAGCACAAACCGTTTTATCACCATTGCCATCAGTATAAACGATAGACCCTCTTTCACCTTTAGCTGGGTCAAAAGAAAGACTAGCGACTTTGATTCTAAGATCCCCGTATTGGATCTCATCATCATGTCTGTCATCAAGTCTTAGATCAAGATTAATTCCAGCAACAAGAGTTTGCTTGCTATATACAAAACGTACTCCAGTCACTTCAGCATCTTCATCAAGAACGTGCTTTGATTGGTGAATAACTTCTGCTTTTAAAGAAAGCGTCATAAGAACAGTAAGTAGCAAAGCAGTCAATTTCATTTAAAATCTCCTTTAGAATTGTTTAACTTTGTGAAGCGGTTTTATCTATTCAGTTCCTCGAAGGCTAGAATAAGAGTTTTATTTAACCAAACCCTAACGGAAGGCCAAAAAATAAGTGTTGAATGTATATTTTTTACAGGGAATTCGGCTTTTTTATTAGGCTCTTATGAGCTCTTTCATTTTAATGAAGATTTTACTCTCTAGAAGAATATCAGGAATACTGAAATCAGTAGGGGCTTTTCCCTCTAGTAAGCATTCTATGCTCTCTCTAGCTTCATTTTTAAACTGATAGATTTTTTGATTTTTAAAATCGATAAACTTGATGGCATTTGAGCCTAGAACTGTGCCTATTGAGGGATTAATCATAAAAGGGCCGTCGGCATCTTTTATGTTAACTAAGAGTAATCTTTTTTTTGAAGGTCTTAATGAAAACTTCATTTTTTTTGCATAATTTTCAAAATTAGAAAAATATCCCAGGCTGATAAAAAAAGTTTTGAACAAGGTTAGAAGCGCAAAAACAGGTTTCTTTAAAATAGAAGTATTTCTCCAGGCGCTTAGAAAAAATGAAAAAGCTGGAGTTTCAAAACAGTACTCGCTAGAAAGCTTTTTTAAACAATGACCGAACTCAAAAGACCTGATTACAAAATAATAGTAAAAAGATAAGTCCCATTTTACATAGGCTTTAGCAGTGGAGCTTTTTGCAATATAACCATGAAGTAGCAAACGGTAGAAAAACTCAGTGTCTTCGGCTCTTTTATATTCTTCATTAAAGAGACCAATTTGCTCAAAGACAGTTTTTCTTACCAATATACTTGCTGTGTTCATTGAAGGAAGCGAGAGGTCAGTTTCAAGGGTATTAAAAGTCCCCAACGTTCTCATTTTTGAGCTTTCAAGGCGGTAGCTCGCAAGTACCCCTTTTCCTTTTGGGATAGTAGACCCTTGAGCAACTCCAACCCTAAATGAATCCATGGATTTCAAAGAATCTTTTATCCAATTTTTTTCAAGCTCAACATCAGAGTCAATAAAAGCAATAAAATCAGAGTTAATACTCTGGATAAGAAAATTTCTTGCTGTTGACCGACTTGCTTCCTTTATATAATGATAACCTGCTCGATTCGTTTTTTTTACAATAGATTCAGTTTTATCTTTTTTGCCATTTTCAATAACATCTATTTTTATTAACTCTTGAGGATAATTTTGTCCTTCAATTGATTTTAGGCATTCCTCAATTGATTTTTCCGAAAGATGAGAAGGGATAATAAAATGAATAGTGGGTTGTTTATCGTATAAATCATTCATGGTTATTTTTTTAGATTAACGTAGTTTTATGACACCTGTCATGTAGTAACGCCTTAATGACACTTCCGGAGAGCACCTTTCAGTGCGTCTAGTGCTTGAAATTTAACCGATCCTTTTTGGCCTGTATTTTGCTCTACTCTTTTGCTCATCGAAACATTTAATTCTCTTGGAGGGAATATGAAATTTAGTGTGTTTATTTTTTCATTTGTCGTTACACTTTCTGCGTTTGCAGCACCTGGCTTATCTGATCAACAGAAATTGCTTGTTGATCAAAAAAATGACATGGCCAGGCTAAAAGTTGATCTTGCAACAGATCGTCAAAAGCTTAAAACTAAAAAAGAGTTAATGAGCTTTAAGCGGGACTTAAGGGATGATTGTACAGATATCAATGTTGACGTTGATGTGGATGTAGACGTCAATACTGACACAGATGGTGTAGGCTCTGGCTCATGTTGGGATAGTTGCAGTTATTCAACGTCTTATTGTTCATCATTATGTGGAACAGGTACTGAAGTAGGAGCAGGCTCATGTTGGGATAGTTGTAATTACTCAACATCTTATTGTTCATCTTTATGTGGAACCGAAACGAATACTGGAACTAAGTCTTGCTGGGATAGTTGTAATTATTCAACTTCTTATTGTGCAACTTTATGTGGAACTGACTAGTTAGAATGAATGAAAGTGGGCCTAGGTCCACTTTCAAATATATGGTCATAGACTAAACTTTTTAATATCCTGTTTTTATAAAAATTTTATCTATGTCATATATTTTAAGTTTACTCTTATTTTTTATTCTAAATATTTCTTATGCTCAGATGACTAAACAGGAAGAAGATATTTGGAAAAAGGCTCTTTTATACTTTTCTCTACGAGAAAATAAAAGCCTAGTAAGAAAAGAGTCATTATTTTTTCTTTCATCAAAAGGCTATGAAAACCCTGAACTTGAGCTTGAAAAGAGCCTTGTTGCGTTTAAAAAAGATCAAACTTCACAAAAAGAATTTTCTCTGTTTGGAATAGAAGCAAAGATAGCACTGTCCCTCTTCTTTGGTTACTAACACTTTTTACGATTAGAAAGTTTGAGATCCTTACAGGGGTCAGTTTGCTAATTAGGGCCGCAGAAGTGTATTTGGCATCAAAAATACTTAAGTCTGTGGTGACACTTTTTCTAGGAAGTGTTTCAAGGTTAGATACAGGGAACTTCTTGCAATTTAAGTTAAAGGCCAATGAGACATCTAATAAATTTAGAAATATATTTTTATTTTATTTTTTTACAATGATATTAATTGAAACAAATGTCGACGTTCGACTAGTATTAGAAATGGTGGACCCTAGTTCCCTTATATCGAACCGAAATATCTAAATTTAAAAGCTATAGTGAATTTGTAAGACTTGTCGCGTAAAAAAAGGGAGGCTATATAAACCTCCCCATATCAAGTTTGTTATAAGTTGCAGGATTATACTGAAATTACTTTTGATCCTTTCTGCTCTCTTTGAATAGGTTGGGTAATATTTTCTTTTTGCTGACCTTGTCCGTCAAAGATATGCAAATTATCATCTCTTTTTGAATCATTGATTAGGTTAAGTTTCCCAAGTTTTAATACAGCGTTAATTGGATTGACATTCTCACAGTGATTAATTTTTTGAGTTGCTTGGTAATCTTCAAAGTCATCCA
>CAYGJN010000124.1:4553-6577 GCA_964350135.1 uncultured Bacteriovoracaceae bacterium
GCCATACCATTTGAAAGCAACGATTCAATAGTTCCTTCAAAGTTATTGCAAAGAAGTTGATCTCCCACTTTATTACCCTTAGAGTCAGTAGAATCCTTTGGTAATGGGTTCACATTCTCACAGTGATTAATTTTTTGAGTTGCTTGGTAATCTTCAAAGTCATCCACTTTTCCGCTAGAATCTAACTTGTGAGTGAAATTAACTCTGGCCATACCATTTGAAAGCAACGATTCAATAGTTCCTTCAAAGTTATTGCAAAGAATCTGATCTCCCACTTGATTTCGAGCAAATACGGAAGTTGTCAAAAACATAGCCATAGTAAGTGCCTTAAATTTCATGTCTCTCCTTAAAATTGTTCACTTGTAAAAGTTTTAAACAGTTTTGTTTTTCTAAGTTACTAATTATTCGTTCTTTAAATTTCAATTACAGTTTATGTTGCAGAATATGTGCCAATAGCACTTTTAGATTGGTTTAAACGGTCTTCTCGGTTAGCAGTGGATAGCACCGAATCACAAGTAAAATAATCAGTTAAAGAACATGAGAACTCACTTTAGTTAGAATTTAGTTACGACACAAAAATTTTAACAAAGGAGAACTCATGTCCGCTAAAAACTTAACACAACAACTTCTTCTTCCTGATCTGCGCCTAGTCAAAACTGAGCAGTATAAAAACCAGATCTTCATTTATTGCCAAAAGCTCTCTGACTTTGAGATCTGCCCCCACTGTGCTTCCAAGTGCTCCACCATTTATGACCATGTTCAGGTTTCTATTAGAGATGAGCCTGTTAGAAATCGTTACATAACCCTCAAAATAAAAAAAAGAAGATTCCTATGCAAGCCTTGCTGGTTTTGAAAGTTTATCCACTGCCTACCGATGACAGTCGGTGCTGAGGTCATTGACCTCAGCGCTCAATCTTTTTTTTAAAAATTGTGTTCGAATAGGTTGACGAATGGTGGTCGGAGTCTGATGCTGGACGAACCGTTCTTCATCATTAGATATGTATCTGTTTTCATTCCACATTTTATTGAGAATCAGGTGTAAAACTGTGGGATTTTGCGGAAACTCTAATAAATAGTTTGGGACGGTTACTTTCTGCTTTTTCTGGTTTTCATAAAGATAAACTGTGGCCTTGTCGTGAGGCGATGATAGTCAGATTCAGAGATCTCTTTTATTTTTTCGGAAGGTTTCCCTTCAGAAAATCCATCGATTACAAATCCAGCTTCAAAGAGAGCATTCATAGTTTCAGTTAATGGTCTTCTATAAAATGAAACTTCTGTCTCGTCTCCTAGAGTATTCCATAATTGAGTTAACTTTTCTCTTTGAAAATAATTTTTACTAATTGAATCTTTATAATCAAGGCTGGGATGATGGGTAGAAAAGGCAAATATACCATTTTCACTTAAAACTCTATTTACTTCTGAAAAAAGGCTATTTAGGTTCTCGACGTAGTGAATTGTCAGAGGAGATATGACTAAATCAAAAGAACTGTCTTGCTCTTCTTTTAAACCATTTTCGATGTTACATATATATGACCTTACATCGGGGTGCTTCTTTGAAATCATTTGAATGAACTCTGCAGACAAATCTATTGCGGTAATGTTTTTGCAAAACCTTTTTAGGCTTTCAATATAAGCCCCTGGACCACATCCCATATCTAGACAGGAGTCAAATCTTTCTGATTCCACTAATGCTAATAACGATGGCTTATCATAAAGAGCGTTGTATACATTATTTTTAATAGCGTTGGCATATTCAGATGCGCGTTTATGGTACATTTCATTCATTTAAGATCTCCAATTCAACAAAATACTCAATGGGATATATGCAAATATTTGTTGAGTTCACCAAAGTTAAAGCTACCAACGGCCTACCAACGCATTGGTAGTTAATTCCTTCTAAGTAGCCAAAATAACTCACTCATAATCTTGATATTATCACTCAATCGAGAGATTTTATATTTCTTTAAATTGAATACTAAGGCAAGTCTATGGACGCTGGTTCGTCCAGCATAAGATTTGGTGGA
>CAYGJN010000125.1:0-688 GCA_964350135.1 uncultured Bacteriovoracaceae bacterium
CACCAAGAGTCTCATCTTTAACCTTAGCTCTTAGTTCACGACGAAGGACTAAATGCTTTTTCGACTCTTTGATTTGTCTTTCATTTCTTTTAATTTTTGAAAGTTTCGCCATAATATTCCCTATTTTTTAAAAGGCATTCCGAATTGTGAAAGAAGCTCTCTTCCTTCTTCGTTATTCTTTGCAGTGGTAACAAAAGCAATTCCGATACCTCTAATTTTATCAATTTTATCGTAGTTAATTTCTGGAAACACGATCTGCTCTTTCATTCCCAGGGTGTAATTACCTCTTCCGTCAAATGCCTTAGAGCTAACACCTCTAAAGTCTTTTACTCTTGGAAGAGTAAAATTAACTAGTCTATCAAGAAACTCATACATTTTAGCGCCTCTTAAAGTAACAAAGGCACCAAGTGCTTGATCTTCTCTTACCTTAAAAGATGCAATCGATTTTCTTGCACGAGCAGTTACTGCTCTTTGTCCAGTAATTGAAGCCAGATCAGTTTTGATCATCTCTACAACTTTACTGTTTTGAACACAATCACGAGTTACACAATTAACAATGATTTTTTCTAGTTTTGGAACTTGGTTGATATTCGCATAAGCGAATTTTTCCATAAGTTTAGGAGCAATTTCTTTTTTATAAACTTTTTTAAGTCTTGTCATTTCTAACCCTTCACCCATCTCTTATAAC
>CAYGJN010000125.1:698-6537 GCA_964350135.1 uncultured Bacteriovoracaceae bacterium
CACCTCACCCGCTACCCCCATCTCTATTCACAGGCTCCTTGTTCTATTTTTATGCGAGCTCTGATCCGCAAGCAACTGCAATTCTTTTCTTCTTTTCACCCTCACCAACAATTTTTACTCTTGTAGGCTTTTTAGTTTTAGGGCTTGCAACCATAATATTACTTCTATGAAGAGAAGCCTCTACGGTCCCAATTCCACCACCAGGATTTTCTTGAGTTGCCTTAAGTGCTTTTTTCACAAGGTTTACACCTTCAACAACAACTCTATTGGTTTTTTCGTTAATGCTTTTTACTTTGCCGGTTTTACCCTTGTCTTTTCCAGCAGTAACAACAACTTCATCATTTAATTTTAGCTTCTTCATCTTTCCTCTCCGCTCCCTAAAGCACTTCTGGTGCCAAGGAACAAATCTTAGTAAAGCTTTTGTTTCTCAACTCTCTAGCTACTGGGCCAAAAATACGTGTCCCAACTGGCTCATTTGTATTTCCAAGAATTACACAGCTATTATTATCAAAACTGATATAAGAGCCGTCTTCTCTTCTTACTGGGTACTTTGTTCTTACAATAACAGCTTTTTTCACATCACCTTTTTTGATTTTTCCGTTTGGTAATGCTTGCTGTACAGCTACAACAATGATGTCCCCTAGACGTGCAGTCATTCTTTTTGATCCACCAAGGACCTTTACACATCTAACAATTTTAGCACCACTATTATCTGCAACATCTAATTTCGTCTGCATCTGGATCATGACTTTCTCCGCTATTATTATCCTTTAATGGATAATAACTCCCACATTTTCTTGCTCGAGTAAGGGCGAGATTCGATAATTGTTACTAAATCCCCTTCCTTAGCTTGATTCGTTTCATCATGAGCATGATATTTTTTATTTCTATTAACAAATTTATTATACTTAGGGTGCATAAAACGACGACCAACATTAACAACGATTGTTTTCTCGTTTTTATCGCTTACTACTGTTCCTCTAAGTGTTCTTTTAAATGTCTTTGCTTCACTCATAATTTTCCTACTTACTTCTTACTGCTTAAAGCTGTTAAGTATTGTGCAACATCTTTTTTCGCATTTTTTAAAAGATGTGCCTTTTCAAGACCACTCGTATGCTTTTGCATTTTCAGTTCAAAAACTTCTTTCTTTTTTTCAGTAATTTTTGACTGCAGTGTCTTTTTATCAAGGTCTTTAATTTCTGCGTATTTCATATCTACCTCAAAACCCTATTGCTCTTTTCTGATAATTTTTGTCTTAATAGGAAGTTTGTACATAGCAAGCTTAAGTGCCTCTAATGACAATTCTTCTTCAACACCACCAACTTCAAAAAGAATTCGGCCAGGCTTAACAACTGCTACCCATGACTCTGGAGAACCCTTTCCTTTACCCATTCTTACCTCTGCAGGTTTTTTTGTTAGGGCCTTATCAGGAAAGATCTTAATCCAAACGTTACCACCTCTTTTCGTCTTACGAGAGATAGCTATACGCGCTGCTTCTATTTGGCGGTTTGTTATATACCCACAGGTTGTTGCTTGTAAAGCGTATTCACCAAAAGTAATAGTACAACCTCTATAGGCTTTACCTTTCATTCTACCTTTCTGTGGTTTTCTCCACTTTACTTTTTTAGGACTTAACATATCTCAATTCCTTATTTGTAAACTTCACCTTTATAAACCCAAACTTTTACACCGATAATTCCATAAGTGGTTTTTGCAAGGGCAGTATCATAATCAATATCAGCTCGTAGAGTATGCAAAGGAACTTTTCTCTCAGAGTACCCCTCAGTTCTAGCCATATCTGCTCCACCAAGTCTACCTGAACAACTTACTTTGATACCCTTAACACCACTTCTAAACGCTTTTTGAATCACTTTTTTCATAGCTCTTCTAAATGCAACTCTTTTTTCAATTTGATCATCAATATTTTCAGCAATTAGCTTAGCTTCAGCATCCGGTCTTTTAACTTCAGCAATATTAAAAATTACTGTTCCACGAACCATTTTGCTTAGATCTAAACGAACCTTATCAATCCCAGTTCCTTTTTTACCAATCGCAACTCCAGGCTTAGCTGTATAAACAGTTACTTTTACCTGATCTGATGTTCTTGAGATCTCAGTCTTTGCAAGGCCTGCATTGCTAAGCTCTTTATCAAGATATTTTCTAATTCTTAGGTCTTCATGCAAAGTATCAGCATAGCCGTCTTTTGCGTACCAAGTAGAATGCCAATCTTTAATGTAACCTAGTCTAAAACCGTAGGGATGTACTTTCTGACCCATATTATGCTTCCTTCAATTCTATAGTTATATGGCTTGATCTTTTTCTAATTCTAAAAGCGCGACCTTGAGCTCTTGGCTGAATTCTCTTTTGAGTTGGCCCTTCATTAATGAAGATTGTTCCAACTGTTAAATTATCAAGATCATATTTTTCACTATCGCTCGCAATAGCAAGTCCGCTATTAATAAGCTTGGTTAAGACGATTGAGATTTCTTTTTTAGGGCAAAACCTTAAAGTCTTAAGAGCTTCTTGAACAGGCTTACGACGAATAAGGTCTGCAACCTGTCTTACTTTTCTAGGAGCAATACCTACGCCATTGTTTTTTACTTTGATAGCCATCTTTATCCTCTACTATTTTTTCTTCTTGTCGCCAGTATGACCTTTATTTGATCTTGTCAGCGAAAACTCACCTAATTTATGACCAACCATTTGGTCAGTAATATAAACTGGAATAAACTTCTTTCCATTATGAACGGCAAGAGTAAGTCCAATAAACTCAGGAATAATTGTTGATCTTCTTGACCAAGTCTTAATTACTTTAGAGCCCTTACTAGCGTCATCACCTAAAGCTAGAACTTTATCTAGTAAATGATGGTCTACAAAAGGACCTTTTTTTAGGGATCTGGACATTATATTCTCCTAATTACTTTTTGCCTCTACGTTTAACAATGAACTTATCAGTTCTCTTATTCTTTCTAGTCTTGTAACCCTTCGTCGGAGTACCCCATGGAGATACTGGATGACGACCACCAGAAGTTCTACCTTCACCACCACCGTGAGGGTGATCAACTGGATTCATTACAACACCACGAACTTTTGGACGTCTACCAAGGTGGCGAGTTTTACCCGCTTTACCCCAATTAACTTGTTCTTTTTCAAGATTTCCAACCTGTCCAATAGTTGCTCTACAGTTTTCCTTAACTTTTCTAAGTTCCCCTGAAGGAAGTCTTAAAAGAGCTTCACCATTTTCTTTGGCCATAAGTTGTGCATAAGAACCAGCAGAGCGAGCAAGTTGTCCACCAGCACCTGGGTTCATTTCAACATTATGAACAAGGGTACCAACTGGTATACCTTGTAATTTCTTTGAATTTCCAACTTTAATATCTGCCGTGTCAGATGAAACAACTTTATCATCTACATTAAGACCTAGAGGAGAGAGGATATATCTTCTTTCTCCATCAAGATAAACCAAACAAGCAATATTAGCTGATCTGTTTGGATCATATTGAATAGACTCAACACGAGCAGGGATTTCAAATTTATTTCTTTTGAAATCAATAATTCTATACTGTTTTTTAGCACCACCACCACGACGTCTTACCGTGATACGTCCATGAACGTTACGGCCAGAACTTCTTATCTTTGACTTAAGAAGCGACTTAACTTTCTTAGCACCTTTAGTGAGCGAGTCACTATTAAGTAGTGCCATTTTTCTAAGTGATGGAGTGGTTGGTTTAAATTTCTTAATACCCATCTTTATACACCTTTAAATAGCTCGATCTTTTGTCCAGCTTCAATTTGAACTAGGGCTTTTTTAGTTTGCCCAGTTTTCTTAACCAAACGACCGCTTCTTCTTAACTTCCCTGGAAGAATAGAAGTATTTACGTTTAAAACTTTTACATTATAAAAAGTCTCAACTGCGTCTTTGATCTGTCTTTTATTTGCCTTTAGCGCAACTTCAAAGCCATAAGTATTATTCTGCTCAGTATGCATTGATACTTTCTCAGTAATAAGTGGCTTGATAATAGTATTTTCTAATGCTGTTGCCATGACTTACCCTAATTTCCCAAGAAGTTGCTCAAGAGCACTCTTCTCTATAATTAAATTTTCAAACTTAAGAGCTTCATAAACACTAAACCCTTCAACAGGAAGACCTTTTCCCCACTGAAGATTTTTTGCAGCTCTTAAAGCAAGATTATCCTTGTCTGCAGTCACAACAAGCCCAGGAAGAAGACCTTTTCCACTTAAAAGTTTAAAAAGCTCATTTGTTTTTCCTGAAGACTTTAGACTATCAACAACTGTTAGCTTTCCAGCCTGAAGTTTATCTGCAAGTACAGATTGGATAGCTCTTTTGCCCATTTTTTTATTAACCTTTTGCTCATAAGATCTTGGCTTAGGACCAAAAGCTACACCACCACCAACTTGTATCGCTGATCTGGTAGAACCTTGTCTTGCACGGCCAGTTCCTTTTTGCTTAAAAGGCTTTGCACCACCACCACTTACCATGGCTCTTGTCTTTGTACATGAAGTACCCTGACGCTTTCCTGCTAAGTTTGCTTTCACAATTTGGTGTACAACTGACACTTTAATATCATCAGCAGATAGACCTACAGACGTTGTAAGTGTTCCCGCTTTTTCAAATTTATCATTTAATACTGCTATATCTGTCATAACTAAGCCCTCTTCACTGCCTTGCTAACACGAACAAATCCGTTCTTAGCACCAGGAATAGAGCCTTTAACAAGAAGATATCCATCTTCTCTATTCAGCTCAACAACCTTAAGGTTTTGTACTGTTTGATTCTTGCAACCTAAATGTCCTGGCATTTTTTTATTTTTAAAAACTTTACCTGGAGTTGCTCTATTACCAATTGAACCAGTTGTTCTGTGGAAATGTGAACCGTGGCTCATTGGACCACCGCTAAAACTAAACTTCTTAATTACACCTTGAAAGCCTTTACCTTTAGTAACACCAGCTACATCTATGTAAACGCCTTTTTCAAAAAGATCATAAGAAACTACGCTTCCAAGTTTTTCCTCAGAAACAGCTTCAGCCAATTTAACTTCTGCAAATTTATTTAGATTTTTCTCAACCTTGGCTTTTTTTAGAATACCAAGTTTAGGTTTAGTAATGAGCTTTTCTCTTTTTTCACCATAACTAACTTGATAAGACTCATAACCGTCTTTATCGTTAGTCTTCACCTGTGAAATGTAGTTAGGGATAAGCTTGATAATTGTTACAGGAACGCTATTTCCTGCTTCATCAAAGATTCTCGTCATTCCAGCTTTTACACCGTAAAAGGCAGGAAGACTTAATCCAGTTCCTTCGGCCATTTTTCCTCCACAGCATCACCTTATCTCAAGGATGCATTCGCGGTTTTATGTTTTGCGCTTTGTTATAAAACGAGCGCAATCCTACTAATATTTAATCTCTACGTCAACACCAGCAGACAGATCAAGCTTCATCAAGCTATCCACAGTCTGTTGAGTTGGGTCAATAATATCCACTAATCTTTTATGAGTTCTCATCTCAAATTGCTCACGAGATTTTTTATTTACGTGAGGAGAACGCAAGATTGTATATTTATTTATTTCTGTTGGAAGAGGAATAGGTCCTGCTACACGTGCACCAGTGTTTTTAGCCGTTTGAACAATCTCATCACAAGACTTATCCAGGATATTGTAATCGTAGGCTCTTAATTTAATTCTTAATCTATTCGCTCTCATAAATTACCTTCTATTCGTCGGATATCGCTAGTCTTTAATTTCAGAAACAGTTCCAGCACCAATCGTTCTACCACCCTCACGGATCGCAAATCTTAGTCCCTTCTCCATTGCAATTGGTG
>CAYGJN010000126.1:0-6503 GCA_964350135.1 uncultured Bacteriovoracaceae bacterium
TAGGCACAATCATTTCTTCCAACACTTCAGTGATAATACTATCTTCCCGAAAATGACCAACAAGCTTAATCATAAGAATCTTTCGAAAACTATATTTTACAGTTTAAAGTTGTTACATGTTTTGAGTTTTTGGCTTTCCCTGCTTTAATATAAGTCGTTTGAACCGCTGAGTAACTTGATGTTGAAAGTTTTTTTATCTTTAAACTATAATCAAGCTTAACACTTTCGGCAAAAATCTTACCCTTTAAGCTCAACGTATCTTTTTCATAACGACCGGTTGATGCAAGATAGTTTTTACTGAAAATCTTAAGTTGGTACCTTTTTGTTCTCGCATCGTAGCCCAAATAGCTAGTACTTGTTTCAATACCTTTAGAATCAATATTTTTTCCTATTATCCAGTTCTCTTGTAAAACAGATTCATATACAACCTTAGACTTTCTAGGTGCTCTTTTTTTCTTATCTTTTGTTTTGGCAGCAGTTTTATTTTGTGTTTCACAACTCCAAGTACCCAAAAGCCAATCAAGCTTGGAAAGTTCAACAGATTTTGCTTGGACAATTTGAGAACTCAAGAAAAGAAAGAAGCTTAAAAAAATAGATGTTTTCATATTTCCCCTCAATATACTTTTAATAGATGAACATATCATATGACATTTATAAATATATAAAAAAGATACCTTATCACTCAAGTAAATACCCTGTTTTTCTTACATTAAAACTACATTATACCGATACGAAACCGATGAAACATATTGGATTTTTAACCATATTTTTATACTACCACGCTCTTTTTGCTAGCACTCTTTATGTGACAGATCTTGAAGGGAGAAGGGGCAATATAGATGCTTTGATTGAAAGAGGCAGCCTTGTTATTAAGGACAATGAACTTGATTTTACTGGTCCAGAATCAAAATTAGTTTTTGGTGGTGATCTTGTTGATAGAGGACCAGACTCAATAAAGCTTAGGAAATGGCTTGTAAGTTTAAAGGAGAAGTATCCATCACGAGTGACTCTTCTTTGGGGAAATCGTGATTTAAATAAACTGTCTCTGGCACAAACTCTTCTGTCATTTAAAAATACGACGCCAAATTCTTTTAATAATTGGGTTCTTGATAAAGCTAAGCAGTCAGGACATAGCATACCAATTAAAAAAAGTGACTTAGATAATTTTCTTGCAACAAGAAATACTGAAGCAAATAGAATTTTGTGGTGGAGTGAAAATCGTGGTATTCCAAAAATCCTAGAATTACATAAGATAGAGCTTGAAGAACTTAGTGGTAAAAAAGTTACCTTAGATGAAGCTGCTGCTGATCTTGCAAAATCTCTAGACCCCAAAAATGGTGATTTTTTCCATTATTTATCTTTAGGACAATTAGGAAAAATTGATAATAACACTCTCTATGTTCATGGTGGCGTAAGTGCAGAAAACTATAGAGTCATCCCTGGTGAAACGAGTAGGGCCACAACTGCCCAAGAGTGGATCTCAAAATTAAATAATTGGGGAGCAAAACAACTACAAAAATTTAAAGATGATCTTCAAACAGACAAGCCTATTACATCATCAAAACTACTGCGCTATGGGGATGCAACCTGGGATGCTTCAGTCAATAAAGCAATACCAACAGGTGAAAGTGTTATCTATCCTTATCGAGTTAAAGAAAATGGAAATTTTAGATTACCTCCAGGCCATGTTGTGGAATGGCTTAAAAATTCAAATATTCAAACTGTTGTTGTAGGGCATTCACCTGCCGGAAATATTCCAATACCGTTAAAGGATAAAGGGTTTCTTTATATGCATGCTGATACTTCCCGTTCTATCAGCGGAGTCTACACTACAGTAGAAATTGAATACGGAACAATTAAGGTCCAAGGTAGTACGGGAAATGGCACACAGCTTTCTTATACAGTTAGCCCTAGTAGTAGTTCCTCTATTGGCCTTCTTAAAAAAAATCATATTATTGTTGGTGAAACCAAAAACGGTAAATCAGTTCTATTCAGATATTATGATGGCCATCAAATCGATGAACAAATTATTCCAAGTAATCTAATTTCAAAAGAATCTCTCAGGGCACCTAAGAGTGAAGCAAGTAAAACTCTAAAAGTTTATGAGCCCTTTGAATTTACTCAAGCTTTAGCGCGAATTTCAAATTCAGAACATCCTTGTGGTAAAGCTCTTAAGAGACTTTTAAATGCTCTCACTACTAATCCGTCACTTTAATGAAGTTTTGACATAGGGAGATTAAAAATCTATCCAGGAAAATGGTCGGAGCGATAGGATTCGAACCTTTCCGCCCATGCGTTGCAGGCGCTAACGCTTCTGCAAACGCACAACGGTAAAGCGACCGTCAAAATGCTTCTCAAGCATTTTGAGCGTGTCGCACCCCCAAGGAGGCCGTAGGTTCGACCATTTTCATACCAAAAATCTTCCCTGCGAAATCATCATTCATACCGACGAATGGGTCTTAGTAAAGCGCTTTGATGGTGTAGAGGAAGCATGGCCATTAGAGAAAGGGGCGAAGGATCACTTTCTTATTAATTTTCATAGGCCATTTATTTAGCACGGCACTAATGGAAACCCTTAAAGATTAACGGGCCGGCGGAGCACGGGCGCAAGTTTTTGACGCCGCGTCGTCTCATATCCCGTGACACGAAAAAGCATGCCATTGGTATTTATTTCTGGGGTCATGATTTTTAAATCTAAGAATTTCTCAGCACTATGGCAAAATAAGAAAATTTCCCCTGCCAATATTTTGTTGTTCTTATAAAGGTACTTCAGCATCACCTTTAAACATTCTGCCTTGTCTATTTCGTCATCAAGATAGAAGGAAGTCATGTAAACCCAAGGGAGTTTTTCTTCGTAATCGTGGGAGAAGATCTTATTGGCAAGTTTTAGGCACATGCGTAGGTAATTGTTTTTGACCTCGACTTTTAGGCTTCTGCTTACTGGTCTTGCCAGAGAGAAGCTGCCAACAGTTTTGCCATTTTGATGAATAAGGAAGTATTGGTCTTTATCAGTGGTGTTATGAGAAAAGGCAGAGATTTTTTTCTTTTCTTTCTCATAGGCTTGGTCTCGCCCCTCTACAATGCTCACTCCCTTTAGCTTCGATGAAATGAAAGAAAAAGTGGGAAGGACTAGTAATGTTCGAGAGGTGTATTCATAAACAGGATGATAGAAGAGATCACTTTTATTCTTAGTTAAGGCATTAATAGCTTTTTGATTATCCTTGAGAACTACCGTAAAACAATCGCCATCAATCTCTTTTATGAGGTTGGCGTAGGTCTTACGAAAATTTATGCGTACTTTAATACCGGCTTTCTTAGAGACTCTTAGATCACTATTATAGTAAATATTCTTAGGTTCTCCATATTCGTTAATGGTCATCTCATTAATCACGGCTAAGAATTGGTTCTTTGCTTCTGTGATGATGGCAGGGACTTGTTGTGATTCTAAGAAGGACTCAATAAGATCAGGTCTTCGCGAGTATTTGATATTGACGTCCTTTTTTAATTCCATCATTTCTTCTTCAATGACTTTGTGAAGAGAATCGTATTCCAACTCATTCGCTACGTGAAAGTGAGAGTCTTCAGAGAGGTACTCTGCGATCTTAGCGGAGTGATCTATGAACTTCTGTGATCTTTTTAAAGATTCCATCAGTATCCACTCCTTCTAGGCTTTTGTGGAAGGCCATAGTGAGAATTTGTTCATTATTGTGTCTGTAGATAACCACACCAACGGGACGGTGCCATCTAACTGGCGCCAAGATCGTAAGCTCATCAAGCTCTTTTGATTGGCCCAGATCACCAAGGTTAGAAATGACTCCCATCCAAATGGTGTCACTTTTCAGTACATTTTTTTTGGTAAGATAGAGTATGGCCTTCTTTCCTAATTTCAGTCCAATTCTCGAGAGATAGTAAAAGCCCCAGTGCTCTCCGATCTTTAGCTTTTGCGTTAATTTTTGATGAAGACTTTGGACACTGTCAGTTTCGGATACTTCAAGTCCAAAGTAGCTGGCTTGAAGCCCATCGGTGTCTCTTAATCTCACGGGAACCATCCAGCGAGAAGAGCTATTGTGGGTTAGGGTTTTCATTAGAATCTGGCAAGCCGCTTTTGAAAAGAGCGCCGTATCTGAATATCTTTGAGAGCTTTTTGGAAAGCTCATTCTTATGTAGTGATAGTCTGTAGAGTTTTTCAAATGAGTTTCATTATTTTGGTTTTTAAATTGATGATTTTCCTTAGGAGAAGAGCGAATGGCCGAAAGTATAGATTTAAAAATATTCCTTGCCGGTCGAAACTTAAATTCAGGAAGATTGAGAGAAAACTCTTGTTCATGGGCCAAGACCTTTAAGGCCGAGTATCCATCGTGGAGAGCATGAGGAGTTTGGAACCATCTGGTCTGCTCGTCACTTTGTTTTTTAAGTCCTATGTGAATATTTAACTCTTGGCCCAACTCTTCCATCGCTGAAAAGTATAGGCCTTCTTTATAAGACGGGTGCCAGATATCTTCTTTATATTTAAGATAATTTTGCTGATCAAAAATTTGAGGGTCATTAACTTGCAAGGAGGACATTATTCTTTCTCTCTTTCATGCAATATTTTAATAGACTAAAGAAACTTGGGTAAACAGATTTTCGATAAATATGATCGGCAGGGAGCTCCTTCATAAGTAATCTGTGGGCCGCTCCAAGACGGTAGTAAGGAATTTCTGGAAAGAGGTGATGAAGGGCATGGTAGTTGAGACCGTTCACAAAAATAATAGAGGTAAGGAAGCCACTTTCTACAGTTGTTTTATCAAGAATATGCTGGTCTTTATTAAGTGGCTTAAGAGACTCATTGGTATAGAGGTGATTAAAAAGGGCACGATACATATTGAGGATCGAGCCCAAAGCAAAGCCAATATAGAAGTAGATGATAAAGCGCAGGGGTAAAATGCCTGTCATAATAAGAGCAATCGTCGCAATCTTATAAAGAGCACACATGAGATCGTTAAATTTCATGACTTTGAGCTCAATTTCTTTGTTTTTAATTTTTCTTTTGAAGTTCACATCGAAAACCAAAGTGGACATCCGCTCGTACACATAGAT
Source organism: uncultured Bacteriovoracaceae bacterium (assembly GCA_964350135.1). Taxonomy (GTDB): domain Bacteria; phylum Bdellovibrionota; class Bacteriovoracia; order Bacteriovoracales; family Bacteriovoracaceae; genus CAYGJN01. The sequence goes on from CAYGJN010000126.1 coordinate 5,080, forward strand.
TTGATATTTTTCAGGCATGAAGGGCAGAAAAAGCGGCATCACTCCAAAGCGAATAATTTGGAAAATAGGTAGAAGAAAAGCAGAGATGATGGGTCCGATAAGGGTTTTGTTATTGTATTCGGGGATGAACTTGTACTCTGGATCCCTCTTGGTGGCGTAAGTGGCTTTTCCATGATGATAAAGGTGGCCATCAAAAATGTAGACTGGATAGCTTGTAAACCAGCCAAAGAACAGATTATAGGCCAATCGATAGCCGGGAACTTTCTTAGAGACATGAACCACTTCGTGAATCAGCATGGTTCCTCTATAGAGGAAGAAAACGGAGATAAAAAAAGTAAGAAGGTTGGGCCTAAAGCAGGTGTAGATGAATAGCGGCCATGAAAGGATTAGGTTCAGAAGGAAATCTCCCCAAATCATTCTCTTATCAATCGAATGAAAGGGGGCGAGCAAGGACTTTAAATCGTCCTTATCCTTTACTCTCAAAGCTTGAGTCATGTCATTCATTTCAAATCCTATTTTCTAAGTCCTAATAATAAGGGCTAGCAGGAAAATTTACTTGGGAAATTGTAATAATTATGGGGCCGTTCATTCTTATGACGGCTTTTGAAAAGATTACAGCAAAGCCATATGGGATATTTTCCTATTGTAAACTTAGGGCTATAACCATCAAGAGATTGAGAGAAATGCAAAGCCCTACGAAGCCTGAAATTGAGTTATTTTTAGACGAAACCTATCGAAATAAGGATAGCCGCACTCATATTAGCTCAGATTACTGGGATGGCTTCGTTCAAGAGATCAAAGAGCTCGATCAACTCCGAAAAGAAGACCAAGTAGCTGATTTCAAACACTTAAAAAAGATGAAACTCTGGGGACGCCTCGTCTCTGGTCTGGGTTACGCCACGGGATGGATTCTTCCGAATCCTCTATCGGCCTGCCTGATGGCACTAGGAAATTACACCCGCTGGGCCATGGTCTTTCATCCTATCTCTCACGGATCCATGGATCATATTGAAGGCATTTCACCACGATATAAGAGCGGCAACTTTGCCATTGGTTGGCGGCGCTATGCAGATTGGTTGGATTGGATTGAGCCCAAAAACTGGAATGTGGAACATAATCTTATGCACCACCACTATCTAGGAACTTCAAAAGATCCAGATATTGTAAGCAGAAATACCCAATTAATAAGAGAAATGAAGATACCTCTTTTTGCTAAGAAGATATTTTCTCTTTTACTCGCTGGAAGTTGGAAGTTTTCCTACTATGCGCCCAATACTCTTATTGAATACAGAAATTTTCACGATAGAAGTAAAACAACCAAAATTACGCCTAGACTTTGGAATCCTTTTTTGAAAGAGGGCAGAGAAGTTTGGGTGAAATCCATCATTCCCTACTTTATTTTTAAATTTGTTCTGATTCCCTCC
>CAYGJN010000127.1:0-6450 GCA_964350135.1 uncultured Bacteriovoracaceae bacterium
AAACTGCACCAGGCAAATAATTTGGATCATTAAAAACAATAAATTGAATTTTTTTATCTATATTTGAGCTTTGTGCTTTTACTGTTTTTGGAGAAAAAGGAACGACTGGTTCTTTACTGCTATTATTAAAAAAAGTTTGATTAAGCTGAGTACAAGTTTTTTGTCCTTCAGATTTTTTGTTCATAAATGTTTTGCAGAGATTTAAAAAATCACTTTGATCAGCAAAGGTATGTATTGGGTTTAAAAAAAGTGTGAGAATAGTAAGTTTTAAAAACTTATTCATGAATACTTTTACTATTGAAGGAATCGAACAGCCTCTTTTTCATTTTTTCCAAGAAGCATACCTGTAACCATGACCTGAGCAAGCATACCGATTTCTTCGTCATCCTCTATGCCATAAAAATCTTCAATATGGTCACATATTAGCTCAATAGCACTGTCGCTAATATGGTTTTCCACAATATCCATGAAATGTTCACTTTTACATGAATCAAGTGTTCGGAAAAAACTTTTAATACGCTCTAATTGTTGTTCTTTATTTAATTCATTCATTATGGGCCTAACTTAGTTCTATTGCCTCTATAGAGCAATAAAGAAGCTATTTTCAGGAATTATTTTCAATATATGACTATGGGATTTCAGCTACTTGGAGCTAATAATAAGAACCGCTAGCAAATGCCTTTCTCACGGTCTTTGCCTTTTCTTTTTCCTTTTCAATACTAAAAGCTGCTTCATAAGGAGAAACACCTAGGTTTCTTAGCATATAGGGGTGCTTAGTAAGAAAGCGAGGTTCGCCCATCTTAAAAAGCTCAATATTATGATAATAACAAAGGATTCCATCAACTGATCTTCCATAGCGAACATTATAAAAACGAACAATTAGATTTGTTGGTTTATCACCATTAAGTTTTCTCGACCTTAAACTTAGGTGGTTGCAAATATCACACATTAAAAGATCCTCGGGTTGAAATAATTCATCTCTTCTTTGCTAGTACCTAGTTCTCTAAGTAAAACAGGATATTTTTCAATAAGACGTCTTTCTCCTATTGAAAACAACTCAATATCGTGGAGATAACATAAATTCAGGGATGAAACTTGAGAGTTGGCCGTACTATAGAACCTATTGGAAATAATAGCTGAGCGGTGACCGTTCCATTTACGGAAGTCTACCCCCTGGGCATTACAAATATCACACATGACTTTCTCCTCAGAAAAACATCGGACAAAAAGGCTTTGGGCTTTAGAGTTTTTTTGTCAGGTATGAGGGTCAAGTTGTCCCTATGTAAAATCTTCGACTTAGGGGAATTTTCATTGAGAATTTTAGGCCTTGGTGCCTATGATAAGTGGTGTTCTCAGAAATAGGAGGTTTCTATGACACTTGCCCAATGCCTTGATGAAATCAGAATTTTAGCTTTAAAAGGTGATACTCAAAGAATGAGCCAAATTGCCAAAAGTCTTATTAGTGATCTCAAGTATAAACATTATTTAGGTTCTGAGTACCCAAGAAATGGTTGGCTGCTCTCTATTGATACAAATGGAATTAAAATTTTTAATAATGATGTTGCTATACCAATACCTATTACAAAAAAGGTTGTTCCTTTTAAAAGATCATCTGAGCTTTAATAAGGTTTCTTGATTCTGGCTAAGCATCTGTTATCATTAATATAAGACAGGAAGTTTTTAACCACAGGATGTGGCATTGGATCAGCTATCTTCATCAAGATTACAAAAAGCAATTGAAAGAAATAAACAAAAGCAAATGCGAAAGCGCCCCACTATGGGGACGCCCTCACTGACCCCTAGCAGTCTCACAAGACAGACGCTGAGATCAAGGCTAGGGAGAAGTGATGAACAAGACAGCTTTCAGCTTACCCAGAGAACCTCTAGACCAACAAGACCAACAACTAGCAATGGAGCAGGTCGATTAAGCGATTTGAGATCCAAGCTTAATACGCAGACAAGAGATATTAGATCCCAGAGCTTATCTTCATCGTCATCGTCACCATCATCAATGGCCTCAAGATTACGTTCTACAGAAAATGCCAGTAGAGTATCTGTTGCTAGAAACGATGATGTTTCATTTACATCACCTCTTAAAAGAATGGGCTCTCGTTTAAGTGGTCCAAATTATAATAGTACAACTAGAAAAAGAGCAACCCCTAGGCGAGCTACTCAGAATTGGTTTTCAAAGGCTCTTACATACACAGGGTGGGGATTTTGTGCACTACTCTTGGGAAGATTACTTTTTGCTGAACGAGGAGTTATGGATTATTACTCTAAGCAAGGGTTAATTTCTGAAAAAATAAGTAAAGCTGATTTTTTAAAAAAAGAAAATCAAGATCTTCAAAAAGAAATTTATCGAATTGATAACGATCCTTCATATCAGAAAAAATTGGCCCGTAAGCATTTAGGTGTTATTGCGGGAGATGAGTATCTTATTCTTTTTGCTCGGGAAGACCAGATCCCTTCCACTTTAAAATAAGACCAGGTTTTAAAATTTTGGAAAGGGCCGTTCCACTTTTAATTTCTAGCACATGTCTTGAGATTGTAGGTGTTGCCCTGGGAATAGGTTCGGACCTTGAAGGGTGATGCTTAACTCCACGGTCAATGCTTAAAATTTTAAAATCCTCATTTAGATAAATAATATCCAAGTCAAAATAGGTATTAGGCATCCAAAAATTTCTCATACCAGTTTTTTTGAAAAAGAAAAGAGCACCTTCTGTCTCTTTAAACTCTGAAGGCTTAATCCCACTTAGGCCCTTGGCATGTTCAGCATCTGTAACCAAGACTCTATTAATCTCAATACCATCCCCAAGGCCATAACTTAAATAACCTTTAGGTTTTTGGGCAAAGCCCGTTGACGCAAAGAGGTAAATTAGAGATAAAAAGATCTTCATTTCTCAATTAAACTTTGGAGGAGCTTTCATGTCAAAGCTAAAGGGTTTGTTAAGAACTCATGACTGTGGAGAGTTAAATAAATCTAATATTGGAGAGTCTGTAACTCTATGTGGATGGAATAATAAATACCGAGACCTTGGTGGACTACATTTTGTAGATATAAGAGATAAGTTTGGGATGACTCAATTGGCTTTTGATGAATACGAGGGAGAGCTTGGTATTTTAAAAGAGCTTTCTTTGGAGTCTGTTATTAAGGCAACAGGTGTGGTTCGTGAGCGTCCAGAAAACGCACGTAATAAAGATATGTCTACAGGTGAAGTTGAAGTCTCCGTTAAAAACTTAGAGCTTTTAAGTTATGCAGATAATGTTCCTTTTCTTCCTCTTGGAAAAGTTGATGCCCAAGAAGATTTTAAACTTAAGTATCGTTATCTGGATCTTAGAACCCCGAGACTTCAAAATATTCTTGCAATTCGCTCAAGTGCTGCAAGAGATTTTAGAGAGGCTCTTTATGGGCATGGGTTTACTGAAGTAGAGACTCCTGTTCTTTATAAGTCTACTCCTGAGGGGGCAAGAGATTATATTGTTCCAAGTCGTGTTCATCCCGGAAAAGTTTATGCTCTTCCCCAATCACCACAAACTCTTAAGCAGCTTTTAATGATTGGCTCTACTGATAAGTATTTTCAATTAACTAAATGCTTTAGAGATGAAGACCTTCGGGCAGACAGACAGCCAGAGTTTTCTCAAGTGGATATTGAAGTTTCATTTGCAACTCAAGAGTATATAAAGAATTTAACCATTGATATTATTCAAAAGGTTTATAAGCTTTCAAAAGATTTCACCATTCCAACAATGAGTTATAAAGAGGCAATAGATAAATATGGCTCAGATAAGCCTGATATTCGTTTTGGGCTTGCCCATCATATTGTTACAGATGTCTTTGCCTCATCAGAGTTCTCGCTCTTTTCTGACATGGCCAAAGCCAACGGTCTTATTAAAATGATTTATCTTTCTGAAAGCGAAGGGACTCTTGCTAGAAAAGATATTGATGGATTAGTTGATGTCGTTAAGCCTTTTGGTGGTAAAGGGGTTGCTTGGTTTAAGGTTACAGATAATAAAGTCTCTGGAGGGATTTCTAAGTTTATAAAAGATACAGATCTTAGTGAACTTCAAAAAAGAGTTGGGGATACAGGTAACGGATTATTTTTATTTTTTGCGGCACCTTCTCATAAAGTCGCACATGATTGCGCAGATGTGACCCGTAGGCACTTAGCAAGAAAACTCAATCTTATTGGATCAGAGAATAAATTTTTATGGGTTAATGATTTCCCATTACTTGATTATGATGAAGAAGATGGCCGTTTTTATGCCTGTCACCATCCTTTTACTCAACCTCATAAAGATGATCTTGAAAAATTTATGAGTGGAAATATTGAAGATCTTAAAAATATTCGGGCCGATGCATATGATCTTGTCATCAATGGTTACGAGGCAGCCGGTGGATCCATGAGGATCTATGATCAAAAAGTACAAAAGCAAATGTTTAAGGTCTTAAGTTTTACTGATGAAGAAGCAGAAAAACAATTTGGTTTTTTTATTGAAGCCCTTCAATATGGAACACCTCCACATGGTGGAGTTGCTTTTGGTTTTGACCGAAATATAATGATTTTAGCAAAGACCGAAAATATAAGAGACGTTATTGCTTTTCCTAAAACAAATAGTGCAGCGGACCTTATGTCTAAATCACCAAGTGAGCCATTGAGTGCACAACTTGATGAATTATGTATGAAGTTCACAAAATAAAATGAAAAAAAGTCCTTTGATACAATTGATTAGATACACTCGAGATGATCGCTCGAAAATCTTATGGGCAAGTTTTTATTCTGTTATCAATAAAATATTTGATATTGCTCCTGAAATCCTAATTGGGGTAGTTATCGATGTAGTTGTTCGTAAAGAAAAGTCTTTTCTTGCTGATATTGGTTTAAATGATCCATGGTCTCAGATATTAGTTTTAGGAGTACTAACTTTTATTATCTGGGCATCAGAGTCAACCTTTGATTATCTTAAACAAGTTCGTTGGAGAGGGCTCGCACAAACTATTCAGCACAAGCTTCGCTTAGATGTTTACTCACATCTTCAGGACTTAGAGTTAAGTTTTTTTGAAGATAAAAGTACCGGAAACCTTGTTTCAATTTTAAATGATGATATTAACCAGCTTGAAAGATTTCTTGATATTGGAGCTAATCAAATTATTCAAACCTTAACGGCTGTTATTGGAGTGGGTGCAGTCTTTTTTTATATTTCTCCAAGTGTTGCTTGTATGGCCTTTCTTCCCATTCCATTAATTATCGGTGGATCTTTTTATTTTCAAAAAAAAGCCGAACCTTTATATGCTGATGTTCGTGAAAAAGCAGGGATATTATCAGCAAGACTTAATAATAATTTGTCCGGAATTCTTACAATAAAAAGTTTTACGGCAGAAAAAAGAGAAGTGGCAACTCTCACAAAAGAGAGTCAGTCCTATATGGATTCAAACTCTGAAGCCATTGCCATCAGCTCTGCATTTATTCCTGTTATAAGAATAGCGATTATGCTCGGTTTTTTGGCCACTTTTTTACTCGGTGGCTATAAAGTCTTGCAAGGTGAACTCGAAGTAGGCTCCTATGGAGTTCTTGTTTTTCTTACACAAAGATTACTTTGGCCATTAACACAACTTGCACAAGTCGCTGATCTTTACGAAAGGGCCATGGCTTCAGCTACACGTGTCCTTGATTTATTATCGAATTCTCATTATGAAAAATCTGGAGATCATACACCTGCAAGTATTCAAGGGCATTTTAAATTAAACAACCTATGTTTTTCCTATCAAACAGGTCCTGAAATTTTAAAATCACTAAATATTGAAATCCTTCCAGGAAAAACAACAGCCTTTGTCGGTTCTACTGGCTCTGGCAAAAGTACTTTAGTAAAACTTCTTCTTAAGTTTTATGAACAATCTCAAGGGGAGCTTATTCTTGATGGTATTGAACTTTCCAAATACCACACGAGAAATTTAAGATCTCGAATCGGTCTTGTAAGCCAGGATGTTTTCTTATTTCATGGGACTATTAGAGAAAATATTATCTACGGTAATCCAAAGGCTTCAGAGACTGATCTTCTGAAAGCAGTAGACCTTTCAGAATCTAAAGAGTTTATTGAGAGGCTACCGCAAGGACTTGATACATTAATTGGAGAGAGGGGCCTAAAGCTCTCTGGTGGTCAGAGACAGAGAATATCTATTGCAAGGGCCATATTAAGAGATCCAGATATTCTTATTTTAGATGAAGCTACAAGTGCGGTAGATAATGAAACAGAGGCTGCTATTCAGCGAGCTCTTTCTATTATTTCTCAAAATAGAACGACTATTGTGATTGCTCATAGGCTTTCAACAATTGTGAACTCTCATCAAATTTATGTTTTAGAAAATGGTTCAGTTAAAGAGACCGGTACCCATAAAGAACTTCTCTCTAACAACTCAACATACCATCAGCTTTGGTCTGTTCAGACTGGGGT
>CAYGJN010000128.1:0-6431 GCA_964350135.1 uncultured Bacteriovoracaceae bacterium
TCAGAGTTAAGCCAATGAATAAGTTTACAACACCAGGATTAAAAATTAATTGTTCTGTAAAATTAAAGTGATTTTTCTTTATAATGAAAGGCCTTTGATCTGAGGCCATTTATTTTATCTTTAGAGCTTATTTTCTTTAATGAAGTTTGCTTCTTTGAGTCTTTTAACATTTTAAGAATTGTTTTGCCGATGGCCTTGCCCATAAGTGGAGGGACTGCATTACCTATTTGTCTCCACTGAGCACTTAAAGGCCCCCTAAATTCAAATCTATGAGGAAAGCCTTGAAGGCTAGCAGCTTCTCTTTGAGTAAGGTAACGATCCTCAACAGGGTGAAAATAAGTATGACGATGAGTCATAATAGTAGGAGAGGGCTTGTTGCGGTCAAGACGATGATACTTTGTTTGTCTAAACCGGCCTTCTCTTAAGTCTTCCCAATTAATATTCAGTTTAAGACTTTTAGTAAAATAGAGATCTTCATCTTTTTTGTAACGAATGCCTTTTCCTTCAGGTATTCGTTTTATTCTTTTTAAGTCGAGACTATTTTTAGGTTTTGCCAATTCTAAATCATGGTTTAGTTGAATTTTACAATTACTAACTTCTTTTAAAGCTTCTCCAACTGTTTTAGCAGGTACAAAAGTTTTTGCTAGGATTGTATCGTGAGTGGATTTTGGAAAGACAATTTTATTATTAATTCGCGATCCTATAAGTATAGTTCTTCTTCTTCTTTCAGGCGTACCATAATTTTGGGCCTCAAGAACCTTAGCCTCCATATGATAGCCAAGAGATTGAAATTTTCTAAATATTGAGAGTAAGACCTTCTCATTTTTTTTTGCCAAAAGTCCTGTTACATTCTCCATCACCACAAATAAGGGATTGGTATGTTTTACAACTCTACAAAATTCATTGAATAAACGATTTCTTTCATCCGAAGGATTTCCAGGGCCTACTGTTGAAAAGCCCTGACAAGGTGGACCGCCAACAACTAAATGGATAGGTTTTCCACCTAGAATCTGCGACAACTTTTTATTGCTTAATTTCTGAATAGGTCCACAATACACTTGGGCATGTTTATGATTGGCCTCAAAAGACTCCATCGCATACTTATCGAAATCCACTCCCAATAAGCATTTAAGGCCAGCTTGCTCTAGTCCACATGAGAAACCACCAGCTCCACTGAAAAGATCAATAAAATTAAGTTTTGTTATACTTGATTGCTGCACTCCTATAATTTTGAAGCTCATCATGCTTAAAGTCAATAATTTAAAAGAGAATAAATTTATGAAGCTTGCTGAATGATTGAAGTCATATTTTTATGATCTTTAATTTTATTAAGCTCATAACCAGTTTTTTTTATTTGAATATGGTCAGTGATAATATCTTCCCAAGCAGAACTTGAGGTATCAATAATGATAAATACTTTATTACTAGAGAGGGCCTCATGTTTAATAATATCTTTTAAAATCCTTAATTGATCAGATATTAGTTCATCACTTATTTCTGAGAGTATGCAATAGGGAGTTGGCTTTAAGAGACCATGAAAGACTTTATAGGCTGTAATCTCTGCCTCTAAGAGCTTGTTCGTTTTAATATTTAAAGGCCCCAATGTATTTACAAATTCCTTTAAAAATTTATTACTATTTAAGTCTACAAGCGCCTTTAAAGTATCTGTTTTTGATTTAATAAGGTTAAGTTTGATGGAGTTCAAATTAATATTTTCTTCAATAGTTAGTTTATTTATAAAAGGTGAGTCCGTAGAAATATAAGTAAAGTTGCTATAGTCCTTTGCTTTGCAAAACTTTAGAAAGTTTATTCCCCTATTAAGCTTATTCTCGCTTTTGAGTTCAGAAGAATTGAGAAAAAGTACTTTCTTCTCTAAATCGACGTTATTTTTGTCCATACTAGCTTTTCGTCAATTTTGTGAGGATTTTGAGTTTATTTTTCCAAATCTTTTAACTCGGGTAATTAGGGATCCTAAAGCTTCCCTTGAATAGTCCGAAAAATTCGTATCTAAAATTTAAAGAGGTGGAGAGATGTTAACTCGAATACTAGCTAGTCTAATTGTATGTGCATTTATGGTTATCAATCTTGCAATGGCCGACAAAATAGAGACTGCTTTTACAGGTTATATTATTGAGTCTGAAAAAGAAGTGAAGTTAAGTGAGATAGTTTCATCTATGCCCAAAAAATATCAAAAACTTAATTGGAGTATCAAAAAACTTCATAAATCAGAATTTATCTATGAGATTCGATTAAAAAAATCTATTGTCGGAGAGAGTAGCGAGTTTTGGGATTTTTCATACTCAATGCTAAAGAATAAAAATATTAAATATTTTGACCCTATGTTTGAGCCAAGTACAAAAGATATCAAAGCAAGAAATACACTTTTAAATATGAATCAAAAAGATTTTTTTGAAGTGGCAACTAATAATTGTGATATACCTTTAGAGCAAAGAAGCCGTTTTAAAAAAAATGGTGTCAACATCTGCGAGTTTAAATCAAGCGATGATTTTTCTTGGCCAGATAAAAAATTTTTAAAATTTACGAAAGCTTGGGACTTTACTAATAAAAAAGGTGAAGGTGTTGTTATTGGACATCCTGACTCTGGTTACACATTTCATCCAGAAGTTTTTGAAAATGTAATAACATCTAAGAGTGTTGATTTTGTTGATGATGATAAAGAAGCGACTGATTCATATGAGGGCTATGCTCATGGACATGGTACCGCAACATCAAGTGTTTTTATTAGTCCACAGGGTTATCAGCCTTATAAATTTACCTCAGATCATATTGCTGTCTATGGAAATAACCCTAATAAGGCTCCTTATATTACAGGTGTCGCACCTAAAGCTAAGGTGATTTCTTATAGAGTAATGAATGGAAATGTTATTCTTTTTTCTTTCACTAAACTTACTCAAGCAATAAAAGAAGCAACAGAGCAAGGTGTTGATGTTATTTCAATCAGCTTAGGCGGGCCGCTTCCTATGCCATGGCTGGGAAGGGCCATTAAAAAAGCTGTTAAAAAAGGTGTAATTATTGTTGCGGCCGCTGGAAATTATATACCGGATCTAATTTTTGATAAGTTTGTGGTTTGGCCTGCAGCCTATAAAAAAACAATTGCAGTTGCGGCCAGTGATTCTGATGGCTTTGCTTGGGAGCATTCTTCTCGAGGAAAAAAAATTGATATTACCGTTCCAGGTGCAGGGGTTTGGGTAGCAAGATCTAAAAAAAGAGATTATGGAAAAGTTACTGAAGTAGGTAGAGGATCAGGAACCTCATTTTCAGTTGCTTATCTTGTGGGTGCTGCTTCTTTATTTTTATCTCATCACGGTAAAGATAATTTAGTAGAAGCTTATGGTAGTGAAAATATGACAAATCTTTTTAGATATATGTTGGCAAAGCATGCTTACACGACACCTGCTAATTGGAACTCTGAAGAGTTTGGGCCTGGAATACTTGATGTCTATAAACTTGTCTCTGCTCCACTTCCAACAAAAGAAGAGCTAGAGCAAGGTTTCTCTGTTGAAAGTACTAGTAGTGAGCTTGAGGGGATATTTCCAGGCTCTGAGGCTATTATTTCAAACCATTTAAGAGGTAGCAGTGCTCTTGAGGTTGATGCAAGCTCAGATGATACAGCTGTTGGAGTTGGAAATGAATTAAGTTATCATCTTTCTTCTGATTTAGAATTATTTGGTTATTTTGAAGAGCTTAATAAAAATCAGTCGCAAGAAAACATAAAAAACTTTAAAGAGAAATTAAAAAAGATGGACCCATCTGAGGCTTTGAAGACTCATTTTGAACTTTAAGAGTGAATAAGAATTTTAAATAAATCTGGGAATATATCTTTAACTTCTAAAACACTACTTTTGTCTAGGATCAGGACTTCGCTTCCTGATGCAATACAAACAGTATAATAGCTTTTAAGGTGATGAATAAGCTCATTCACGCCAGCAACACTAAATTTTGAAAGTTCCTCTATTATTTTATTTCTTTTTTTTAGAGAGCAGTCACCTTTTAAAAGGATAAGGCCAATATGTGGAATTTGTCCCTCATAGATAATATCTGTGGCGGTATTATAAGTACTAGTAGGTAGGATATTTTTTAAAATATCAATATGACTTTGTGTTAGTTCTGTGAATTGCTGGCTTTTTCTTTGTAGACCCATAATCCTAATCTAACTCAAATTTCTTTTTGGAAATATAAGATAGATCAGTGTTTAGAAGATTTTTCAATATTGAATGGCAGCGGTCTCTATAAGCCCTTCTTCATTAGTAATAAAAATTTTCTTGCCTTCCTGTGATATAAAACCATCTTCTTTTAACTCACTTAAGAATCTAATAAGCGTCTCTTGAGCAGTTCCTATAATCGAAGCCATTTCTTCTCTTGTTAGTTTAATATCAAGAAGTATACGTTCATTTTCTTGAATACCATGAGATTCCTTTAAGAGTAGTAAGAGTTCAGCTAATCGTTCACGAACATTTTTTTGATATAATGAAGCAACTTTATTTTCACTGGCCCCTAGATCTCTACTAAGTCGGCCTATAATATTAACAGCAACAGAGGGGTTTTCTTGGACCAGCTTAAGAATATATTTTTTATCAATAAAGCAAATTTTACTGTCTTCTAGTACAGTAGCTGTTGCAGAAAAGAATTTTTCAGTAAAGACACTTCGATGACCAATTATATCTCCACCTTTAGCTATTCTTATAATAGCGTCTTTTCCCTCATTACTCATTTTAGTAAGCTTTATATTTCCACTGCTTATACAATAAATTCCGTATGGAGGGTTACCTTCTACAAAAAGTGTTTGGCCTTTTTTGTAGGTATTGGTGATTTTATGCGCACTAAGATCATCAAGAACTAATTTTTCCAAACTACAAAATACACCCTCTCCTCTAGATGGACAGTCTTCACAATGGTTTGAATTATTAGTTTTAGAAGCCTTCATATCTCTACCTTCTTATATATTATCAACAAGCTTTACTAAAAACTATGAGCTAGATCAAGTTTATATAATGTATGAAATCATAAGCAAGACTAATTCGTCTAATAGTTGAGACCTAATTAAATGAGGTACTCTAAAACAATAGGAGGATTTATGGATGTGAGCATTAGTTTTACCAATTTTGAACATACACCGGATTTAGATCAGATGATTTCTCGTAAGACTAAACGTCTTGAAAAAATTCTTGATAAAAATGCGAAGGTTATTTGGCATTGCCGTATTGGAGATGGGGGGCATGAGAGTAAGCTCCATATTGTAGAAAAGGGTGGCGAGTATTTCTCTCATGATACAGAGGATAGCCTTTATAAAACTCTTGATAAGGCTGTTTCCAAAATTGAAAGGCAAATACTTAAACGGAAGCACTGAACCTACGTTTCTTGTTGCGATACTCTATCCTTACTTGGTAGGATTTTCTCAAGGAGAGAGTATGAGGGTCTATAATGATTTTAAAGAATTTTATTCATTTTATCTTAGGGAGCATTCACTACCTTTGACTAAGCTTATTCATTTTATTGGTTCTTTGGGGAGTTTGATCTGCCTAATCCTTAGTTTTTTTATTAGTCCTTTTTATTTATTATTAGCACCTTTATTTGGTTACGGTCTTGCTTGGTTTTCTCATTTTTTTATTGAGCATAATCGTCCTGCTACATTTACCTATCCGCTTTGGTCTTTTATGGGGGACTGGCTTATGTTCTATGAAGTTTTAAAAGGTAGGCATCAAATTTTTAGTTTTAAACTTAAAAGAGAGTTATAAAAAAAGCTCCCTGTAAGGAGCTTTTTTATATTTGAAATATAATCGAATTTTATTTTCCGTTTCCAACTATAACATTAATAGGTCTTTGCTCTGTTTGACAGGCATCACCCGCTCTAAATTTTAGACAGTTTCCAAAATAATCTCTATCTAAACAAACAGGAACACAAACAATATTTCTTCCACAAACATCAACTTTGCTAAATTTAAGACAATGGCCAAAATGATTTTGTCTTTGTTCACAATAGGCAACACATTTTGCAGCTTCACCAATATAGTCTACTGATTTCAAACAACGGCTACCATTTAGCCCTGATTTAACTCTATTAACACATTGTTGTGCTACTTTATATGAACCAATATAGCCTTCGTTTTCGGCCTGTGCTGTAAAAGAAAAACCGATAAGTAAGCTGAGTATCACTGCAAATTTCATTGTATCTCCTGGGATATTTAATCTTTATATGATTGGTATCTACATCTTCTGCGATGCGTTTGGCAAATTCCAGTTTCTAAATAGGCCTTAAGTTATTAAAACCAGGTATTTTCTATTCCGGCGTAGCGTTATATCCTTGTTGCCACAAATAACTGGCATTTTGCTCCAGATTCTATCTCTCATATTTTTCATAGCTCTTTCCCAAGTACCTGTTTTTATACAAGAGAGTGGGCATTTTTAATTAA
>CAYGJN010000129.1:0-6406 GCA_964350135.1 uncultured Bacteriovoracaceae bacterium
ATATCCTCTTGTCTCTTTTTTTCAAACTTCTTTTTCTCTTTTTGATAATCACGTTCTTTCATATTATCAACTAACTTAACTTCGCCTCTTAGTTTTGATAGTTCTGTTACTTTTGCTTCATAAATTTTTATTTCATATTCAAGTTCGTTTTCTTTTTGAGCTATATAATCTCTCTTGGCCTTAATATACTCAGGAAAAAACCTGGCCATTTGTCCGTCCATTTCATTTTTGGCCATTTTATGAAGAGCATCATAAGCAATATCAATTTCTGTTTCAGTTTTTGCCATTTCTTCTTTTATATCCATAATTCTTTGATTTACTTTCGCAAGCTCAAGCTTTCCTCTATGCTCATTAAATTTTCTAAGCTTTAAAAGAGCGTCTAGTTTAAACTTGTAATTTTTCATCCTACTCTTGTGCTACTTCAATACTATTTTCAGCAAGTCTCGCGATTTCAACCATGCGATCATACAACTCTTCTATTGTGTAGCTCTCTTCTATATCTTGTTTTAGTAGATCTAACATTTGATCATATACACTGACTGCTTTATCTACTTTTGCATTGGTCCCTTTTACATAGGCACCAACATTTATAAGGTCTTCACTTTCCTTATAGGCAGCAAATAAATCTTTTAGGTGACCTGAGACAATACGATGTTCTTTAGAAACAACTTTAGTCATCACTCTTGAAATTGAGCTCAGAACATCAATTGCAGGATAATGGTTTTTGGCAGCAAGATCGCGAGAGAGAATAACATGTCCGTCAGAAATTCCCCTTACTGCATCAGCAACAGGCTCATCCATATCTCCACCTTCAACGAGAACAGAGTAAATACCAGTAATGCTTCCACTATCTCGTTTGGTTCCTGCTCTCTCCATTAATTTTGCTATTTTTGAAAATACACTTGGAGTATAACCTTTCTGCCCAGGTGGCTCTCCTGCTCCTAAGCTTATCTCTCGATAGGCCATTGCAAAGCGGGTAATGGAGTCCATCATTAAAAGCACATCATTACCATCATCTCTAAAATATTCAGCAACAGTAGTTGCTGCATAAGCAGCTTTAATTTTTATTAATGGAGATTTATCAGAGGTCGCAACCAAAATAACAGACTTTTTCAAACCTTCTTCACCAAGATCAGATTGAATAAATTCTAAAACTTCTCTTCCCCTTTCTCCAACTAATGCAATTACATTAACATCAGCCTCTGTATTTCTTGCTACCATACCAAGCAATACAGACTTACCAACACCTGATCCGGCCATAATCGCAAGTCTTTGTCCTTTACCTAAAGTAGTAAAGCAATTGATTGCATTAATACCTACATCTAAGGTTGATCTAACTTGCGGTCGATCAAGAGGATTAAGCTCTGTACCCATAATTGATCTTGTCTCAAATGGACCTTCAAGAGGGCCTTTATCGTCAATAGGTCTCCCTTGAAAATCAAGAACACGCCCTAGCATGGATTTAGAAAGCCTAATCTGTGTCACAAGATCTTTAAGAATTACTTTGGTTTCTGAGTTTATTCCACCAATCTCGTTATAAGGCATAACAAGGCATCTATTATTTTTAATACCAACAACTTCACCAAGTGAGGTTTCGCCATACTCAGTGACAAATTCAACACTGGCTCCAATTTGTGCTCTATTTAAACTTGCTTCAAAAATAGCACCTCTTGAAGCAACTATTTTTCCAATTCTTTTGTACGGAGTATTTTGTGAGAAGAGTTTATAAACAGGGGAAAAATCCAAACTAAAATCTGGATCAAGTACCGGTTGTTCATTTATATTTTCTGGATTTTCAGGGCTCTCTGCTTCCATTATTAACTCTCAAAAGCATCAAGGCTGCTAAATAGTTTATCAATATTATCTAATTGCTCTTTCAATGTTCCGTTTATAACTCCACTCTCTGATTCTAAAATTAGTCCTTTTTCAAAATCAAAGTCTGACTCTGAAAGCAGTTCCACTCTAGTATTTGTGAGTTCACCTATTTTAGATTCAACCATCTCAATCACATCTGGCATACGTTCAAAATAATCTTTATTAACTCTTAAAAGTAAATTTGATTTCTCTTGAACCTCAAGTATTAATTTTTCTAGAAGTCTTTCAAGGTATGCACCATCATCTTCTAGCTCTCTTAAGATAACCCACTTAGTAAGAGTTCTTACCACTTCATAAATCTGAGCTTTTTCATGTTTTAAAAGCTCAAGTCTTTGATTATGAGTGTTTTTGATATAGCCTTCCAACTCTGCTATTTTTTCTTTTGACTCTTCTTCCAAGGACTCTTTAACTTCTTGATATCCTTTTTCCTGTCCTTTTGCATATCCTTCATCGTAAGCTTTTTGCTTATACTCTGCTAACTTAACTAGGACTTCTTTACTTATTCTTTCTTCATACTCTCGCTCTTCTTGATCCTTTAAACCTCTATAGTGCTCTACAACTGGAGAGATATTAAACTGTCTCTGCTTCGCAAAACTTCTTTCACTTTTAATTGTTGGCTGAAGTTTTTTTTCTTCTTGAACTTGAATCTCGCGAAAATCTTTAATCTCATAATCGCGAACTTTACCAGATTCATCTAGAGAGCCTTCAAATTCTGCAAATTCATAAGACTCAATGTTTGAATTAGGTTTATTTTCAAATTTTTGAGCAGATCCCATATTAACCTCTTATTAAACCAGTTGCTCGCCTTCACCACCTCTAGAGATAATGGCTTTACCTTGTGCTTCAAGCTCTTTGGCCTTATTAACAATTTCAATTTGAGCTTGTTCAACATCAGAAAGTTTTGTAGGCCCAAGAGCATCAAGATCTTCCTGTAACATATTAGCTGCACGATTAGACATATTGCCAAATAACTTCGTTCGAACATCATCTGGTGCTGTCTTGAGAGCAATAACAAGTTTTTGCTGATCAACCTCTTTAAGAAGATTTTGAATACCTTTATCATCAACACAAACAAGGTCTTCAAAAACAAACATTAATTTTCTTATCTCTTCTGCAAGCTCAGGATCTTTTTCCTCAACTCGAGACATAACGTTCTTCTCACTATTTTTATCCATCATATTAAGCATTTCAGCAATTGGTTGTACCCCTCCAAGCTGATTTGTATCAATTGAGCCAAGAGTAGAAAGTTCTGTTTTAAGTACATCATCAAGTTGTGCGATAAGCTCTGGAGAAACAAAGTCTAAATTTGCAACTCTTAGAACAACCTCTGCCTGTAACCCTTCTGGTAAACGTCTGATTACATCAACCTTTCTCTCTGGAGTTAAGTGCGCGAGGATAAGAGCAATCGTCTGGGGATGCTCATTAATTAAAAAGTTTGCAAGCGTTCTTGTATCTACTAGCTCGAGAGATTCTAGAGTATTTGCTCCACCAACTTCTACAATTTGTCCTAGTAGTTGCTTGGCTCTATCTTCACCAAGAGTTCCAATAATAAAATCACGGCCACGGTTTTCAGAGAAAAGTAGATCATTATCCTCATTAATCATTGAGTAGAATTCTTCTAATACTCTTTTAACCATCCAAATAGGAGACTTCTTTATATTAGACATTCCATTGATAAGACGTTTAACGTCATTATCTTTTAAATGACTAAAAATCATTTGAGTAATTTCTGACCCAAGTGAACTTAAAAGTATTGCGGCTTTTTCTTGACCAGATAAGAGCTGATACTCTACATCAGGGTCAAAGTTTTGTTCCATTGCCATCTTTTAGCCTCCTTCCCTTATGCTATCTGCTTGTCGCTATCTGTAGAGTGAACCATATCAGAAATAATCTGAGCTGCTTTTGCAGGGTTGTTCTCTACTAAGGATGCGATCTTTTCTTTTAGCATATTCCCCTCAACCTTCTCGGGGTTAAGTTTTTCTTCAAGTTGTGGTAAAGCATCTTCTAGGCCAGGTAATTTTTGATTTGCCTGGATCTTTTCTAATTCCTCAAGAGTCTTAGGTAAAAAGTCTTCAACTGACTCAACAGTATTCTCTGTAACCCATTGAATAAATGGTCTTACAACTATGAAAAAGAAAAGCGTTAAAATCATACCGATTGTCACATACTTCACAAGATTCTTAATGATCTCTCTTTCTTCTCTTTTTGCCATCATACTCTCAACGGCGAGAAGGTCTTCTCTTGCGAATTCCATATTTCTAATGACAATTTGATCACCTCTTGAAACCTTAATTCCTAAAGTTGAAGCGACAATTGCTTTAAAATTTTCTAGGTCTGTATCACTCCAAGGCTCAGCCTTTGTTTGAGCAGCATCACCTGCAGTAACAGGACTACCGTTTTCATCAAGAACGGGAACATACTTACTATCAACCATGACAGCTACGCTTAAATTTTTAATTTTAGCTGTTGGATTTCTTGATTTAGTCACTTTACTGGGAACATTATAGTTTTTGGTTTTCAAGTTCTTATCAACATTATTTTTTGTTTCTGGAATACCTGGCTGTGGAGTTTCTCCTGGTAAATTACTTCTTGCTCCAGGAATACCTTGAGGAGAGGGTCTTGATCCTTGTAAAACTTGCTTGTTTTCAACTTCAGAAAGTACTGCAGAGTTCTCTCCATCATATTGAGTTTCAGTGGAAACTGATTCTGTAAAATCGAGATTAACAGCGACTTTGGCAATAACCTTTCCAGAGCCAACAACTTTTCCAAGAATTTCTTCTACTTGTTGCTCTAGCTTTCTATTCATTTTGGACTCTAGTGCCACCCTATTGGCCGTATCTAAAGTCATTTGATCACCGATATTTTCAGATAATTTTTTCCCTCGAGAATCTAAGATAACGACATCTTCTGCTCGCATAGCATCCACTGAAGAAGATACCAGCATTGAAATACCACGGATTTCTTCCTCTGTTAGACTAACACCTCTATCAAGATCAAGTACGATAGATGCCGAAGGTGGCTTGGTTTCTGATACAAATGGAGAAGTTTCAGGAATTGAAAGATGGACCCTTGCACGCATAACTCCTCTAATATGAGTTATTGTTTTAATGAGCTCACCCTCAAGTGCTCTTTGCCTATTAATTCTTTGAACAAAACTTGTTGTCCCAAAGGGTTGGTTATCAAAAACTTCATAACCAATTGTCCCAGAAAAGTTAACTCCCATTTTTGCTAGCTCTAATCTCCAAATTTCAACTTTTTCTTCGGGTATTTTAATGGCACTACCATTATTAGAAAGCTGATAAGGAATCTTTCTTTCTTCAAGAATTCTTGCGATCTGACTCGCATCATCTTTATTCAAGTCTTTATAAAGTGTCTTGTACTGAGTTTGGGAAGCCCACATCACAATAGCAATCATACAAGCAATGACAATTCCTACTACGGCGAAGAATCCCACTTTACGAGCACTATCAAGGGTCTCGAAAAACTCCCGAACGTTATCTAATAGTTTTCTAAAAGTATCTTCCAAGGTATCCCCCTATTTAATTACTATATTTGCATTCTCATGATTTCTTTGTAGGCATCTATCACTTTAGATCGAACTTGGTTCATGCTTTTAAAAGCAAGTTCTGCTCTTTCAACGGCCAACATAGTTTCATGAATATTTGTAGATTGCCCTGTAGCAATCTTTTCAATTGCAAAGTTTGCATCTTTTTGTAATGAGTTCACTTTATTAACAGAATCCGCGAGAAAATCACCAAAGCTTTTGTTAACTAATTTATCTTCACTCGCTAGAGGAGCATCGTTGAGTTTGAGCTTATTTTGAACTCCATCAACCTTTGTTGACTTAAGCCAATCTCTTGTTTCATAAGAATTCAAAATTTGTCTCATACCCATTTTAGTTTCGATAGCCATGGTTTACTCCTAGTTTCTTCCAAGCTCTAAGGCCTTTTGGGCCATGGATTTAGAGGTGTTAAATGCACTCATATTAGCTTCATAAGCTCTTGAAGCAGAAATCATATTCGCCATCTCTGTCATCGTATTTATATCCGGATAAGCTACATAACCATCTTTATTCGCATCTGGATGATTTGGCTCATATTTAAGAATTGGTGGTTTGTTTGTACTAATAACCTCTGTTGCATGAACAGTTTGTCCGGTCATCTCACCATCTAAAACATCAGCAAAATTATTCCTAGCAGGTTCACTTCCAAAAGAGACTTCCTTCGGACGATAGGGACCACCTTCGGCTGTTCGAGTTGTTTGTGCATTTGCAATATTAGATGAGATTGCACCCATTCTTTTTCTATTTGCTGCTAAACCCGATGCGCTAATTTTCATGCTTGTTAGAAAATCCATTTAGTCCTCCTATCTACCCTCAGAGTTTATGATATATTTCATAAGCCCTAACTTTTTATTCATTAATTGAATATTGGCATCAAATAGGATTTTATTTTCTGCCATTCGAACCATTTCCTGCTCCCTATTAACAGTATTTCCGTCTTCACTAACTTCTGGACTAGGATCGTTATAA
>CAYGJN010000130.1:0-6367 GCA_964350135.1 uncultured Bacteriovoracaceae bacterium
ATATAAATTTATAAATTTAATAATCGCATTTCATAAGGTTTTTAATCGCTTCAGCCCTGAAGTCATCGAAGAGTTAAATGAGACTAGTAGTATTCTTTTTAGTCGAAGTCAGGTTGTTTCTAGCTTTCTTGTTATTTTTTCATTATCACAAGGAATGTTTTCCAAAGAGATATTAAGTGATGTGTATCATCTAGGGTTCCTAATTGATCTTGGCTTACTAGGACCAGAGTTTAATTATTTCATGGAAGATGCTTGTGAAAAAGAAAGACTTAAATTAAATAGTGGCGCTGAGTACCTTGCAGGAAAAAATGGATCAGACTTCTTCAAAACAAATCAATCAAAAGGATTTGCAAGGGCCAAGGAAGAATTTAAAGAGTTTTTATATTATCCCATAATGCTTAAAGGGATTCGCCATTCTAAAGAAAATGGCAAAGGGTCAGGAAAAGTTGCCGGATTATACTCTCAAGAGTTACTTGATTGGGAAAAAGTACTTATACTTGTGAATAAAATTGTACCTTATCGATATTATGATTTTTCAAAAAACTATAACCAATTAATTAGAGGTCTTGTTGACAAGGCCCAAGATGAAGGGGTTATCGAAGATATAGAAATAGAAAATGTACTTAAAATTTTCCATAGAAGAATTAAAGATTTATCAAATACTAATTCTTCCAATAATAAAATAACACTAGTGAGCTAATGAGTAAGAAAAAAGTTAAAAATTTACTCCTTTCTCTCCATGATGATATCAGGGGTGTCTTAAATAATTCAGGGTTTGAAATCCTTGACGTGAATGCACCCTTAGATGGGAGTGTCGATTTAGTTTTGTTTGACGTAGAATCAACACCTCTTTCTGAGCTTAAGTTAATGCTTCCTGAAGAAAGTGATATTCATCTTTTTCATATTGGTAATGATTTAGACCTTAAAGAGTTTTTGAAAATTGGTGGACGTTTTACTTATGATATTTCTCTTTTGAATTCAGAAATTGGTTATGAGTTATTAGAGCGAAGCCTGAAAAAAATTCATTCAATGTCAGAAAATCATGAATTTAGAGAAGTTAAAATTTTAAGAAAACTCCAAGTGGAGTCTCATCTAAGATCTGGTTATTATGAAGATATTATCGCAGCTGATGCTTTTAATTGTGGCTTTAATTTATTTAATATTCGATCAGTTATAAATTCTTTTATTTATTATTTCAGTTATCTTTCTAAAGAAGGTGTTTCTGCTCCTCCTTATGAACTATCATTTGGAGTAACAGGAGATTTTAGTTTTATTAAAATATGTTCAAACGTTGAAGACTATAATCTAGAACATATTGTTCAATGTCTTGATGACTCTAATGAACAAAACCCTCTTTATTCATTATTTACAAGAATTATTGAATCGAGCCACTTCCTTGAAGCATTTCAGTTAAAAGAATCTGGCAAGCTTGGTCTTTGTGCATATCTTTCAAAAGATACTGAAATTCAAGGATTCAAGGGCATTTGTATTTCAGCTATTGAAAGACCTAAAGTCGTTGTAGGGGAGAGGCGAAGTATTGCTGAACTGCTTGATTCTTTTCAGCTCTGGCAAAAAGAGGAGCTTGATCTTCTTGATAACAAGAATCTACCAGGACATCTATTTAAAAAACCACTTCTTGGAAGCCTTGGCGAAATGGCAGGCTCTGACCCAGGGCTATTACTTGCAATTGCTAATTTTACAAGAAATAAATTAATTGAAGATGGCTGCACAGCAGAACCTTTGTCTGATTGTAGTGACGAAGAGTTTAAAGGGGCCCTTAACACCTATCCTAGTAAGAAGTCATTGAGCAAACTAAGTACAGAAGATCTTATTGATATTAAAGCATTACTAGGCCAAACAGAAATTCTAGATCAATTCCAGAATATTTTTCACTTAGAAGAGACAAAAGTAGACGGAGCTGAAGAGCTAACAGCTTCTGACTTAATCAATGATAGTTTTATAGAAACATTAGAATCCGAGTTACAAAAAGTTAGTGGTGGTGCTGATCTTAATGAAGAGAAACAAATTGTATCAGGGGAAGAGGATAATGATGAACATACTCAATTAGTAAAAGGTAGTGGAGAAGGAAATAGCTCAGAAGATGCATTTAATATTTCTGGAGAGCCTGCTGAAGTTGAGGCAGTATTTAAAGTATCTGGAGCCGGTGAAGAAAATACTACCAATGAGACATTCACAGTCTCAGGATCAAAAGACTCACAAGAAAATATCATGCGTGTTAGATCAGCAATGTCTAATGCTATAAACAACCTTAATCCAGAGCAAAAAGCAGATAAACAGGAAGTTTTGGCTGCTGTCGAAAATGAAATTGCCGCTCTTGAAATTGATGGGCTGGACGCCAAAAGCTTAGCTCAAAAATGTTTAGAACAATATCTTAACTCTAAGGCTTTAAAGAGTATAAATAATGGCCTAAGTAGCTTAATTTCGGAATCGCCAAGCCTGGTTAAAGAAAAAGAAAATGAGATTAATAAACTTCAAGAAGAAATACAAAGTCTTAAGTTAGAAGTTGATTCACAAAATAAAGCAGATGCAATAGCTGAAGATATTAAGAAAGAAATATCAGGAGGTGAGCTTTTTACTGGAGAAGAAACAACTTCCTTACCAGAGGCTGTTGAAGAAAAACCAAAAGAATTATCAGGGGGAGAGCTATTCACTGGGTTAGATGAAGAACCTGAAATACCAAGTTTTGAAAATCAAGAAAGTACAAGTGTCGAGGAAGGTGGCATTCCTATACTGAGTCCTGATAAGACTTATACTGAGTTTGAAATTCAAAATATGAAAAGATCTCTTGAAGAAGCTGCACGAATAAAAAAACAATTCTCTGAACTTGAAAGAGGTATTAAACAAAAAGAGCTTGAGAATAAGGGCCTTAAAAAACAATTAGCCTCTGAGATTAAAACTCATACTGAAGATAAGCAAAGAAGACAAGACTTACTCACAAGATCAAAAGAGTTAATGTCTCAAGAAATTGAAAAACGTGAGAATATGATTTGGCAAGAACGTGAAAAACTGAATCAGATAAAATCAGAACTTTCTGGAAGGAAGTTAGCGCAACTTAGTGAAGGCCAAGACACAGAAGAGCTTAAAAAAGAACTTGAAGGCTATAAAAGAAGATACAAAACTCTTTTTGAAAATATTAATCAGAATAAAAACACTCTTGATATGATTGATAAAAAAGAAGTAGAAAGCCTAAAGGAAAAGTTTCAAAATCTCATAAAAGAAAAAGATGAAAAAATTGCTTCCTTAGAATCTTCTAATAGAGATGGCCCAGCTGGTACAGGACCTGTTGCTATTGCTGAAATACATGAAAGAATAGACCGAGCTAGTAAGAAGGCCCAAAAAATGGAGACAAGGGCCAAAGAAGCTGAAGAAAAAGCTGAAGAGTTTTCAAAACAAGTAAAGGCGTTAGAGCATAAATTAAAGCTTAGTGTGACTATTCAAAAAAATAATGAAAAGGAGATGATGATGAAGCATAAAAGACAAAGCAATAATGCCGATTCAACTGATGCAAAAAGGATAAAACTACTCGAAAAATATATGGATAAAGCGAAAGAAGAGAAGCATAAAATGCAAGAAGCTCTTACTAATACCAAGAAACAGGCATCAAAGTTAAAATCTGAAAAAACAGCTATGGAGACAGAGCTTAACAATCTTAGAAAGCGTCTTGGAAAACCAGCAGCCTAAGTTATTGTAATTATACGACGATTAAGTGAATTCTTCCTTGTCAAAGGCCCAAAATTTCTTTATAAATATCTTTCGTCAAAGTGCTCGAGTGGTGAAATTGGTAGACACGCTAGACTTAGGATCTAGTGCCTTTGGCGTGGGGGTTCAAGTCCCTCCTCGAGCACCATGCGACACGGCCAATTTGCAAAGCAAATTGACGGTCGCTTTACCGTAACGCTACTGCAGAAGCGTTAGCGCCTGCATCGCGTGGGCGGATTCCAGCTCCGAAAAACCCCAAAAACTCCGCACGTATAAGACATACGCGCCTGGGCCACCCTTGTTCGGTCAGCTTCATAGGCGGATTACTCATAACAGAAGTATGCTATAAGCAATGGTATTTAATATATCCAACCAGGAACAACCAATGAGTTATTACTATATATCAAACCCCTATAACGGCAGTGACGAGCAAAAAGAATCAAGAGCTAAGATCGCAGCAGAGGTGAGTGGTAAACTTCTTAAAAAGGGGATTCATGCTTGGAGCCCAATTGTTCATAATCATGCCATGATGCAAGCTTTTAATGATTTTACTTTAGAAGAAAGAAGAACTCTTATACTGGAATTTGATTTTTCTCTTTTAAGAGCATCTAAAGGAATGATTGTGCTTACTATTGATGGATGGAAAGAGTCCTACGGTGTAGGAGAAGAAATTAAGCTATGTGAAAAGGAAGGAATTCCTGTTAAATATTTAAACCCAGAAGATCTTGATAAAGATTTGGATCTATCTTCTCTTCTAGCTAAAGCTTGATAGATTTTTTGGTTTATTAAAGATTCGCAAATTCTTTAATGATTTTCCCATTTGACTTTTTAAGGACGGCAATTTTTTTGATGCCATTATTTAAAAGAAAAGTTCGTCCTTTTTTAATACCTTCTCCAACTGTTTCAGGTGAATGGCTATCATCGCCAAAAGTAAATGTAATATTAAGCTCTCTTGCCATTTGAACAATCCAAGAGGCAGGGTAGGGTTCTTGTTTATCTTTTCTAAAAGGATAAAGGTTTAAATCAAGTGAACAGTCATATTCTTTGATAACGAGAAGAGTTTGCTTCATTTGTTTTTTAATTTTTGGAGTATCTAGTGCTCCAAGACCTTCAGTACATTTTTTTATAAGATCAATATGGCCCACAATTTCTGGTTTGAGGGCCTTCACCATCTCGGTAATTGATTGATAGTATTCAATC
Organism: uncultured Bacteriovoracaceae bacterium; assembly: GCA_964350135.1. Classification (GTDB taxonomy): domain Bacteria; phylum Bdellovibrionota; class Bacteriovoracia; order Bacteriovoracales; family Bacteriovoracaceae; genus CAYGJN01. The sequence goes on from CAYGJN010000130.1 coordinate 4,921, forward strand.
GCAAAGTTTTCAAGACCACCACATAATTTAACTGCTCTTAGAGTTTCTTGTGGGGAGTAATCAATGCAAATAGATCGAAGATGATGTACTGATCCTATTATATAATCAAACTTTCCCTTTGTTCTTAGCTCTAACATTCGATCAATATAATCTTTTGTAATAAACTCAGTTTCAAAGCCCCTTAAAAGCATGATTTGATCTGAATATTCCTCCACAAGCTTTGATGCCTCAATTGAATAATTTTCAAAAGCGCTTATAAGACTATTAACTGTATAACCATTTAGTTTTTCTTGATCATAAATATGTTTTTCTGTATAGCGAGGGCAATGCTCAGAAAGACCATAAACCTTAAAGCCTTTTTTAATTGCAGCTTCAACTATTTCTTTTAAAGTTCCAGCAGCATGGTCACAGAATTGACCACTATGTCCCCCATGAAATGAGCTCATCCAAGAATTGCTTTTAGTCATAATTGGTATGTTCCCACTAGAGGGCTAGAGTCCTTTCATAGAAAGATCAAAAGCTCTTTTCATACAAGTGCCAGGGCCAGGACTTGAAGGCATGCGATTAGATTTTTGTTTATGGGGCAATGCCACTTTCTTATTAGGGTACATTGTAAGTACTTCATCTGTTGTTACAGTTTTTACACCTAGATCTTTTAGTTTTTGAACTTCTACTTTTGATTGCTCACAGAAAAGACCTGTAATAGCATCTGTCACTAATAGTATTTCCATACCTTTAAATTTACGGGCCATATGTGAAGCCGCATCTTTTACACAGAAATCTGTGGCCACACCATAGACGATAACTCGTTTCGGCTTGATCATATCATAGACTCTTTCAGCTCTTGGATTTTGGAAAACATTATTTGAAGCAGGACCATTTTTTTGAATCAAGACTTCGACACTAGGGTCATGAATTTTATCTGCATGGGCCGCAAGATTAAAAGGAACAGTTGGGAATTTTCCGTTTTTGGGTGCTCTATGGGGAATAATTAATTGCTTTAATTTATCAAAAACTCGCACCTCTGGTATACGATCTGGGCCAACAGGAGTTCCTGTACTTTCCACCATCGCATGGGGAGGAAGACCATTTGGTTTAGCAAATTCCTCACGGTTATACTTCTCCCATTCATCTACTTCAATTTGGTGATGCCAATCCACTGTTGAGACGACCTTTATTCGTTCACTTTCACGACCTAAGATTGAGAGTTTCTCAACATTATCTGTGATATGAGGAGTACCCTCTAGGGCCAATGGACCATCAACGTCTCCATGCATACCTTTCCAAAAAGTTTTTTGAGTATCAACATTATGAAAAATTGTATCTACTTGACTAAACTCTTCACGAACTTGAGTTGAAGATAGAGGAGGAAGTTTTAAGTCTACAAACTCAATAAGGTTTCCTTTGGGACCCATAAAGTGACGATCATCCCATATGGCAAAACCAC
>CAYGJN010000131.1:0-6288 GCA_964350135.1 uncultured Bacteriovoracaceae bacterium
GTATGTAGACACTATTGCAAATACAAATGTCCAAATGATACTTGATAAAAGATCTGAAGGACTCTCAGCTCGTATTGATAAGCTCATTCAAGCTCCTCTGTTTGAAATCAATATCTCCTCAACAGATAAACAATTAATTAATCTTAAGATAACAGGTCCTATCTCAGAACTTCCTGATCTAAAATTTGAACCAGGGCAATTTGTTTTGGTAAAGTCTTCTCTCTCAGACCATCCAGTACTTGTAGATAAAAGATTTTTAACTGATGTGAATCAAAGTCTTAGCAAATTCAGAGCTCCTAGATTTTAAGTCAAACACTAAGAAGCTTTTTTATTATTACTTTTCTTATTGGTAAGAGCATTGGCCCTATGGTAGCTATTATCGTCTTTATTAATTTTACTAGGGTCAATGAAAATTTTAAGAAAATTCTCTAAAATAATACCATTAAATTTTTTTAACATATCTGGATTAGATAACATGAGCTTTAGCCCTTCAGGAGGAGGGACTTTTTTCTCTGTAATAAAATCAACAAATTCGTTTGCGGTAAAAACAATTTTAGAAAGAGTAAGGATTTTTGAATCTCTTAGCCCATGAGGAAAACCACTCCCATCACTTGCCTCATGATGTTGCAAAATTACTTGTTTAACAGAGGGGGTAATAAATCGATTTCCGGCCAAAAGCTCATAACTTAATTGTGGGTGTTCTTTATATTTTTCAAATTGAGCTTCATCGAGTTGCCATGGTTTAAGTTTAACTATTTCCTCTGGTAATTGCATTTTTCCTATATCATGAAACATACAGGCCATGGCCACTGTTTCAGTTGTTACCTTGGACTCCCAATCAAATTGCTTAACAATCATTGAAGAAAATAAAGCAGCTAGAAATGAATGTGAATAAGCTTCAGGATCAAAATTTTGATACTCTTTTAAAACTTTAAAAAGGTCAGGCGTATTGGAAATTAGCTCATAAGTGGTATCACAGATTTCTTTTGCTTGATCTACAATTTGGGGCTTAAGACCTTCCACATAAGCATCTTCAATAAATTTTTCCGTTGTGCTTTTTAAAAGTGTCACTTTGGTTTTGGCCGAAATGCCTTCCACTTTATTCATTTTTTGTGTGAGTTGGTTTTGAAAACGAATATATTTTTTTCTATCTGTGCTTAAAAAATAAAGATTTTCTACTTTCTTTTCAATCTTATATTTATCTAGTCTCTCTTTAGAAAAAGAATCTCCTGCATGAAGAATCTTTAAATACTTTCCAGATGACAGACGTATAAAAACATCAAAAAGAATTGTTTTTGATGGAAAAAATTCATGGATGTTTATCTTAGAAAACTTATCATCTTCCTGAGCTACTTCAACCTCATCACTCATTCCCTCCCTTTTAGGAATGGAGGCCATCATTTGCCCAAGACTTTGATGTCCCTCAAGCATAACTTTAACTTGTTCAACTTCAAATGGAGGCCGCAGCACTTCAGTGGCTCCCATTTTTTCTAGAAACTCCTCATCTAAATCACCTGATTCAATATGATCAACGTTCATAGTCAGAACAACTTTTAAGCTAGGGTGATTACTTCTAATAAATTTTAAGACTTGTTTTCCACTATGATTTTGAACATCGATATTAAGAACTACACCAAAATATTTATCATTAAAAAGTGAAAGCTGTGCCTCTTTACCATTACTCACTGACTTCACTTCATAGAAGTTTTCCTCGAAGTATTTCTTCGCTTTTGAAAGCCATTCTTGATCTGGATCAACCAGTAGTAGTTTTAATGCCAAAATACACCCACAATTAAAATTTGGCTGTCTTCTAATCGTCATTTCAATAAGAAAAATTAGCTATCTAGTTATGATGAACTTTGTAATATTAGATAGTTATGGAGTATTTTAGGTATGAAAGCTCTAAACAAAGCTTTTATTTCTTATAAAGAAGGATTATGCCATCGCTTATTGGTAAAAAGCAGCTTTGAAAACTTTTTTGGTCAAGTTCTTCATGCATCTGACGAATTCCTTGATCCGATGCTGAGTTATTCTTTAAATCTAAAAACTTCCCCTGCCAAAAAGCATTATCAATAATAACCAAGGCACCACTATTTAGCTTTGGCGTAAGAGCATTTAGAAAATTTAGATAACTTCCTTTTTGCCCATCAATAAGACAAAAATCAATTCCACTATAGTTTTCTAATACTTCAAAAGCATCTTTATTAAAATATGAACAGTTTTCTCTCCATGCCTTAGGCCATGAAAGGTTCTCAAAGTGATCTTTAAGATCTGAACGTAACTCTGTTAGAACAACTTCATGAGGTTTAAATAAATTATTTTGAAAATACCAAAATGCACTATGCCCATAACCTGAACCAAATTCAAAAACTAATCTTGGTTTTTGAAGAAGAGTAAGAAAACTAAGAAAAGAACCTACTTCTCTATCAACAGCAGGGAAACGGAGTTCCTGTTGCTTAACCTCTAACTCTTCTAATAAAGCTTCCTCTCCTGGGAAATTTAAGGAGGTTTCAAGAGTAAACTGATGAAGCTTTAATAGTAAATCCGGGTCTGTTCGATTGTCGGTTTTTTTATAAAACATAATTGCCAATAAAAAAGGAGGCCAAAGCCTCCTTTTAATTTATCTAAATTTAGATCAAATTTATTTCTTTTTTGAAAGCTTAGAGAAACTTTTGTATTTCTTGTTAAACTTCTCAACTCTACCCTCAGTATCAAGAACTCTTTGAGTTCCAGTATAGAATGGATGAGAAGCACTAGAAATATCTACTACGTATACAGGGTACTCGTTGCCATCTTCCCATTTTTCAGTCCCTGTTGTTTTCTCAACAGTTGATTGAGTCAAAATAGCAAACCCAGTAGAAACATCTTTGTAAATAACTGGTCTGTAATCTGGATGGATTCCTTTTTTCATATCTAACTCCGCTTATTTAATTTCTTTGTGAACAGTGTGACGTCTAAGAAACTTATTATATTTTTTAGTTTCTAGTCTTTCAGGATGAGTCTTCTTATTTTTAGTAAGGGTATACCTTGAAGGAGACTTCCCCTCTTTTCTAGCTTCTGTACATTCTAACGTAATTGTAACTCTTGGGCCCTTCGCCATCTTTAACTCCAGTTTCATAAGGAAAACACAGTGTGACACATTACTGCATCTAGCCCCTGTTTGACAATAAGAATTGCAAAAATAGATTGCCTAGCATAAGCTGGCCTTCATGGACCTAAAACTAAACCTATCTAATTGGAATTACACGCATTTTAAGACCGGCCCCCTAAAGGTTATGGTAAGCTGCGGCGTTCACTCTAACAAGAGTATGTCTCCAGAAGAGCAAACAATGGTTTATTGGGTTAGCGTTTTAAAAGAAGAATTCGAAGAAGTTTTCCAAAAAGAATTTGAAGGCCTTGGACTTGCCTTGCAATGGATTAATGAAAAATACAGTCATTGGGACTTTGTAGACACTACAAAGGCACAAGATTCAGGCTGTGATTCTTGTTCAAACTCTAAGTAAATTACTTCGCAGGCTTAATGAAATAACCTGAAACTCTCCACTGACCATCAGTCCCTTTTTGCGGAGTAATTGTTTCAACACTGTCCGCTAATTTCTCAAACTTAGTTTTAAATTGAATAACAGTATATTCACCATCTGGAACACCAGGAAGATTTTTTAAATATTGAAGAGCAATTCTTTCTCGACTAATAACCTTACCTAACGGTGTTCTCACTTTTGAAGCCATCTCAACCCATTTAGCTTCTGTTACTTTTTCTTTAAACTCTTTACTAGCCTTTTCATGAGTTTTCTTAAACTCAAATCTATCAGAATAAACAAGCCAAGATTTTGCTGCGTTTAAGGCCTTTTCATTTTGAACTGCGCCTTGAGAAAAAGCATTAAAAACAATTATTGTAAAAAGAAATACTTTAAACAAAAACCCCTCCTATTGAATATTTGTACTAAGCCATGATTCAAACTGAAAAAGATAGTCCTCAATCATAGGAAGTTCCACTATGGTTTTAGAGACTCCAGATTTAATACCTTCTGGGTTATAAGAAACATTTTGAAGGTTAGTGTTTAAGTGCTCTATCATCTCAGGGTGAAGTGAGTCTGAGAAAATCTTAATATCTTGAATCTTTCCTTTTTTAGAGTTGATATGAACATCCACTGCTCCCCAGTCAAACCTTTCATGAAGATGATGATCAAACTCAGGTGTTTCTCCAAAACGCCAATTCCAATCCTTTAATTTATCAAAATAAGTACTTAAAGCAGGAATAGTCTTAAGTTTAGACTCGTCTAGAATTTCTATCTCACACTTTGATCCGTAATGCTTAAAAAACTCAGAGATGATTGCCTTACACAAAGTATCGTGAGAAACCTCAGGATTAAGATCACTTAAATTAGCGACTCGGGATCGAACAGATGTAATCCCTTTTGAGACTAGTTTCTTTTTAGCAGGAGAGAGATACTCTCCAAGCTTAGCAAGATTCGCGTTTATAAGAAGAGTTCCATGATGAAAACATCTATCTTTTGTTTCTTTAAAAGCTGAGCCAGAAATTTTTCGATCACTGGTTTCACCTGCCTCAGTCTGAGAAACAATAATATCATTTCTTCCACTGGCCTTAGCCTCAATACCAAATTGAGCGAGAGCATTTGTAATAATCTTATTATTTACGGCCTTATCATAATCAGCTCTACCTGAAAGAAATGTAAAGTTCGTATTTCCCAAATCGTGAAAAACGGCTCCACCACCGCTTTGACGTCGGGTAAGAAGAATATTATCTTGATCCATTTTCTCCAGGTTGCATTCGGCCCAAGGGTTTGGAAATAGCCCAATTACAACAGTTTCTTGATTTCTCCATAAAAAAAGAATTTGAGTTTCAGGATCCATATCTCTAAAGATCCAATCTTCTGTTGCTAAATTAAACCAAGGATTAAATGTTTCACTGATCATTACTTTTATTTTTTTCATGAAAGCTTTTTACTTAGAATCTCAAGGCTTGGCAACTAGCGAAGTATTCCTCGAAGATGTGTCTTAGAAATCATCTTAGTTATGCTAAGATGTAAGATTTCTCCACCAGAGAGTTTTTTAAACTCATTTATATCCCTTTTAGAAAGTCCCTTTTTCAAAAGTTCAAATAAAATAATTTTATTTTCTCCATCATAGCTACAAAGCTCCAAATCAAGAGAGAACTTCGTTTCTCTAATTATCCTTAGATAACGGTACCCCTGCTCTTTAGAGATTTTTCCCTTAGTATAAAGATGAAAAATTAGGGGCATATGCCTGCGATCAAGTTTTAGCTTTTGGGAGATCCTTTCAATACTTGGGTCTAGTGAAGTATTTAAAGTAAAATGGCACCAATCATCAACAGCAACCAAAGGGCAAGAGTCATTACTTGGACAAGGAAAATAACAATCATAATGCTCTAAAAGCCTTTCTCTCAGATCAAGCACTTCTTTAAAGATAGACTTTGTTCCAGGCTCCATTAAAAGAATATGATCTGGATCAAGTTCTTCAATCATCTGCCATGATTTTTCAACCCCAAGCTCATTAAAAGAGTGTCCAAACAATAAGGTAGTTTTGCCCTCTATCGTTGGGATATTAGTTTTATAATGAATGATTGAATCTTTTAAAAAATAATCTAATATTTTTTTTGCCTGATCCAACATTAAGCTAGATTGCTCAACGAGAATAGATTCTTTAAAACCAAGAGACTGCATAAGCCCCAGAGTGAAAGTTCCTGGGCCAGCACCTAAATCAACAAGAGTAGAGCCTTTAAGAAGATCTTTAGGGACTTTAGAACTTATATAAAGCGCTTTTTCCAAATTTGTTGGTAGATAAAAATGAGCATAGGCAGCCACAAGCCTTGGATCATTTATATAATTGGCCAAATTCTCTCTGTCTTTTATAAATAAATGATGAACTTGCGCAATGGCAGATATTAAATCAGATTCTCCTTTGAATTTATACAAACTCAAAGGAGCTATATCATTTAAAGAAAGTTTCACTTTCGCTTTTTAATATCAATATACTCTTGAGACACTTCCCCTGTGTAGATTTGTCTTGGTCTACAGATTCTCATTTTAGGATCTTCAACTAATTCCTTCCATTGGGCAATCCAACCTGGCAATCTTCCCAATACAAACATTACAGTAAAGAAATCTGTAGGAATTCCTAATGCTCTATAAATAATCCCTGAATAGAAATCAACATTTGGGTAAAGCTTTCGCTCAACAAAATATTCATCTCTTAAGGCTTCAGCCTCTAAACCTTTTGCAATTTCAAGCAACGGGTCTTCGTCGC
>CAYGJN010000132.1:0-6187 GCA_964350135.1 uncultured Bacteriovoracaceae bacterium
TCTAGCAAATGTCTAATCTTAAAACGATCAATCTGACTGGAGAGAATTTTTTCTGAATCAAGAAGAATTTCTGAAAGATTTATTTTTTTAGCATTAAGTTCTGTTTTTTTTTTTATAATTTTAGAAAGTACGACTCTTTCTTTCTTTGGGACTCCCTTTAGATGTCGTTTTATCTGGTCTTGATTATTGTTTTTAACCAGGCTTCGTAAATTTTCTAAAACTTTAATCTCCAAAGGAAGGTTTGGACATTTTGATATAGACATAGAGTGATCCCTACAAACCCATGGCGTTGGAGAAGAGCTCATCTTAAAAAGATCACAACCATCTCCGTCCCCTTTGGGACTTAGAATAAGATGGACTCCAAGAGGGCTTATTTTAGGAGTGAGACTAGCTAGTTCAGTTTCAAGACTATCAAATATATTTAATGAGGAATTTGTATCTGAGGCCTGAGCATAACTTGATGAGATTATAGAAAAATTAAGTGAAAAAACTCTTTCAATAAGTTTAATTTTTTTATAGGCCAATACTCCAAGCAAAATAACAAGCACAAGAATAAGAAAATATAAATACCTATCATCTCCACTAGATTTTTTTTCTTCAAAATTGCTCTTGGTTTGAACTTTAGGTCTTGTAGGCCTTCGATTAATCGGTTTTTTAAAATTAACCGGTTCATCTTGTTCATTAGCAAGATCAGGATACTCTAAATCTTGATCTTGTGGAAAAATGGTATCTTTATCAAACTCCTCTTCACTGATTTGAACTTCTTCATCAAGGCTTAATATATTTTCTTTTTCTTCGCTGCGACGGCTTTTCTCAATAGGAGGTGGAGTCAAAGGAACAGGGGGAGGATTATTCGAATTATCTAGGTCCTCAGGGTATTCCAAATCATTAAGGGACGGAAGCTTTATATTGATTTCATCGCTACTTTCTTCATCATCTTCTAATAGGTCATCATTATCCAAAGCGGACTTGAAAGTGTCGATAGATAGAGTTGTTGTATGCTCTCGATCGATATCATTAACCTCTAGAGAGTCAGAAGCTTCGCTTATAGGATTAAATGATTGATCCTGCCCATCAATAAGATACTTATTAACAAGTTCAGTCTCTTTAACTTGAAACCAATACCCATTTCCCTGGCAGATTTCATCATCTTCATCAATGGCATTGGTCTTATAAAGTTCTAAGAGTTTTTCTCTGACAACTGGGCCAAAAATATGTTTATGTCGGGTTCTGATTAACCAGGTTTTCATTTATTTATAAAAGAAATGCAACGAGCCCTTTCAAGTCTTCGTCTGTAAAACGTAAGCCTGCTCCAAGACTTAAGCTTTCTTTATCAAGAAGGTCTTCACCCGCAATCTTTCCATAGATAACGTTCCAGAAATGTACATGCATCCCAACTCTAAGGTTAGGCCCAATATCATCTCTATTATCAAAAAGATCCATGTAGAATTTAATATTATAAAGACTTAGGTCATAATCGACTCCAAGACCACCGCTAGACTCAATAATACCAGCACGAATTGTCCAGTTTCCAAGTTTTCTAGCAATCTGTGCATTAAATCTAAATGCATCTTTTTCTTTTTCTTCTTTTTCTTGAAGGCTTGAATCTATTACAGTTCCTGAACCGTCATATTGAGTTGTTCTAGTTTCAATCGTTTCACTAGCTCCAAACTCAGAAGTTACAATACCAAAACGATAAAATCTTTCAGGGGATGGATATATATCTAAGTTGGCCTCACTAATATTACTATACTGAGTATTATGACTACTAAATACTTGAAGCTCAGTTCTAATAGAGTCAACTTTATTAACAAGTTTATTTACACCAGCTAGGGTTTGAGTTACTTGGTCCACGACTTCTTCGTCATTTATAAGTTTACCTAATGTACCCTGCCCTTTTCTCACTCTTGCAACAACGGCCTTAAGGTCTCCTGAGATTTCTTTTGCATCATCAAGAATTGGTCCAACTTTTTTCAGCTTTCTCATGAAAGAGTCTTGATTATTATCATCAACCTCATAATCAAGGTTTTGAGTCATAGAGCGAATGTTTTCTATCATCTCGTTGATTTTCTCTTCATTCTTTTCCATGATTCTTTGAAGTCTTTCTGTAGAGTCTTTAACATTATAGACAATCTTTTTAAGAGGAGGGTCATCTCCCTCTTTTTCAGGCGAGATGGATTGCTTAATGTTGGAAACTATATCCTTAACATCTTCTAAAATTTCACTGGCATCTTTTGTTAAGTTTTCAAGTCCACCTGATTCTGTTGAATTAATAAACGAGCCTTCAGGGATTCTTTGAGTCTCTGAACGATTTAAAACAATATCGATATATTTATCACCAAGAAAACCAAGAGACTTAATTCTAATTCTTGATCCTTTTGAAATTTTTACTTCTTCTAAAACATCAAAAGTAATAAGGGCCTTTTCTTCATAGAGTTCGATTTTTTTTATTCGCCCAGCATTGATACCTGCAACCTTAATGGCAGACTTTTCAAATATTCCGGTAGCATCTGAAATAATTGTTTTGTATGTAACAAAACTACCGAAACCTGCTTGATTTGATGTGATCTTAAAAGACATAACAACGATTGAAACTATCGTTGCGATGGTCAACAACCCGACCTTTAATTCATTCAATTTGCTCCCTCCATGGGCATCTATTTAGAAATTTTACATGAGTGTTTGTTGACAATAAAGCTGTATTTTCAATGATTTGGTTTTTTGCAGACTAAACAGCTCAACTACATATCCAAAAATCTTCGAACTAACGGTTCTTTGGATTTAATAAACTCGTCTTTAGGAAGATGTTCAACCACATGCCCAGAGTCTAAAAAAGCAATATAGTCTGAAATCTCAAGTGTTGCTTTAATATCGTGGGAGATGATAACTGAAGTCATATTTCTATCATTATGCCTATGTGAAGTTTCCTCAATAAGGTCATTTACCATTTTTGTTGTAATTGGATCCAGCCCGGTTGTTGGCTCATCATAAAGCATAATATGCGGCTCTAGGGCCAAGGCCCTTGCAAGTCCAACTCTTTTTCTCATACCACCAGAAAGCTCACTTGGAAGTTTATAATAACCTTCTTTAGCAATACCGACAGAGTCTAGCAGACCCAGAGCTTTATCAGATATTTCTTGTTCACTTAATTTTGTAAATTCACGCAGTGGGAAAGCAACATTTTCAAAAGCTGAAAAGCTGTCAAAAAGAGCTGCATATTGAAAAAGCATTCCAAAATTTCTTCTAAATTCTCTTAACTGCAATCGATCTAGTTGAGCAAGGTCTTGTCCCAATACAAATAATTTTCCATCTGTTGGGTTTAATAACCCTAGTACATGCTTTAAAAGGGTCGACTTCCCTGCACCGGAAAAACCAAGAATTGTTGTGATTTTTCCCTTAATAATTTTAAAATTTAAATTATTGAGTACTGTATGCTCACCAAAAGTTTTAGTGAGGTGAGAGGCCTCAATTGCAATTTCTTCACTCATTAAAGCATCCATACTAAAAAGCTAGTTAAGAAAAAATCAAAAACCAGAACCATTACCATTCCCCAAACGACTGCCTTATTAGTTCCTTTACCAACACCTTCAGCTCCACCTTGTACGCTAAAGCCAAAATAAGTTCCAATACAGGCTATGATAAAACCAAAGAAATAAGCTTTGATTACGCCTTGGTAAACATCAGTAAGGTGCATAAAATCGCTTAACCTTGAAAAATAAACTATTTCATCAATTTTAAGAACTTGTGTCCCAATAACCCAAGATCCAAAATTTCCAATAAATTGAAAGAGTATGGAAAGCATTGGAAGAACGAGTGTTGAGGCAACAATTCGTGGAACTGCTAAATATTGAACACTATCAATCCCCATGACCTCAAGAGCATCCACTTGCTCAGTAACCTTCATTGTTCCTATACTTGCTGCCATGGCTGCTCCTGCACGACCTGCAACTATCAAACCTGTAAAAACGGGGGCAAGTTCTTTTGCTAAAGTAATGGCAACAATAGGACCTACAAAAGTATCAGCTGATACCATTTTGAAACCAAAGTAGGTTTGGTAACACATAACCATACCGGAAAAACTTCCCGTAAGGGCCACAATAAAAACACTGTCATTTCCAATAAACTTTAATTGTTCAAAAAGAAGTTTCAATCTAAAAGGAGGTTTGAATGTCCAATAGACAGCTTTGCTAACAAATGAACTAAAGCGTCCAAGTCCTGCAGCAATGCCAATCATAGTTGAGCCAATATATTCAACAAATCTTTTAGCAAGATTTTTCGGGCTATTTTTTAGTACTTTAGTATTCATAGAACAATCATAGTGGCAGAAAAAGAGAGTGTTAAGTAAACTCTGCTAACGCACATTGACATACTTTCGTGGAATTCGCTCGCTCAGAGCACAAAAAATCTCGTAAGGAATCATTTTCGTATGTTCACAAATATGTTCAATAGAGCTCTGTTCTTTACTCCAAAGGCTAAGAAGATCTCCTCTTTTTATTTTTCCTTGAATCTTTGGAATTAGAAACTGAATCATATCCATATTAATTCTTCCTACAATTTTCCCACTCCCATACACAGAGTCCAAGTTTAGTTTTTGGTAATAATTAAAAAGACCATCACCGTAACCACCACCTAAAATCAAAACAGTTCCATCTGAATCTAATGGTGTCGACCCGTATCCTACGGCATCCCCTTTTTTGAGTTCCTTAATATCTAAAATCTCAATTTTTAGTTCACTGATAATTTTTCCATTCCATTTATTAGCGCCACTCATTGTGCTTTGCGGTCCATAGACCATAAGTCCCGGTCTAACCATTGTCTCTGCAAGTCCTACTCCATTTTCAATAGCGCCCGAGTTAGCAACAGATGTATGTTCAAGGGAGATACCCTTGCCCTTAAAAAGAGATTTTATTTCTTTAAACCTCTCATACTGAAGCTTGGTTTTCTCTTTTTTCGGTAGGTAAGAGTCAGAAAAATGAGTCATCAAGTGAAACACTGAACGTTTATAAGAAGAAATTTTTTGAGCCACTAACTCACAGTCGTTATAATGAAGTCCAAGTCGGTTCATTCCTGTATTGAACTTTAAAACTAATGGACAGTTTTTTAACTCTGTTTTTTTCAAGAAAAAATCAAGATCATCCATGTGGGAAATAACAGGAAGAATTTTATAATCAATATATTTATCAAAAGAATCTATGAGGCTTAAATCTGAAAAAACATAAAGATCAAAATTATATTCATTATATGTCTTTCTTATTTTTAATGCTTCTCCTAAGCTTGCGACTCCAAATGACCTGATCTGATTTTGGTAATAAGCATATTCGGTCATCTTGCACATTCCATGACCATAAGCATTTGCTTTTACCATGAACATAATTTCATTATTCGGACAGAGTTTTTTAACCAAGTCCAAATTTGAGGAAAAATAGTCTAGGGATACATCTAAACTGCTGCGAGGTCTCACTGCAACCTCTTAAAGAGATTGTCTTGGCATAATGCCAGCAGTTTTAGGAGTTCTTTTTTCTCTATACTCGCCAAAAAGATGCCTACAAAAACTCTTATATTCACTCTCTAAAAGCTCTATTCTTGGAGTTAGGTTTTCTGCGAGTACAAGTCCAGAGTCTGCAAAATATCTCCAATAGGCGAATTTTTTATAAAAACTTAAAAGAATTTCTTCAAATTTTTCAACAGAGTCAAACTTTATATGAAATGCCATCGTTGCTGGCCCAAAAAGTGTAGCTTTATAATCAAAACGAACTCTGGCATGCAGTGATCTTGTAAAGTCTTGATAAAAATCAGACCATCTAAAATCATTTTGCATCTGCTCCTGTGTTTTTTCAAAGAGTCTTTTAAAATCCAAAAGATAAATTTTATGATCTGCAGACTTAGCCTTAACTAATGAAAGAAACTCATGAGAGCTCATCCAATAATGAGGCTTATTGGAAATTTCAATTTTATCTTCTTTATCATACCTACTGTAATAACCACTGATTAAGGATTCAAAAAGGCTCCAATTAAAACTCTTCTTAAAATCATTTTCCATCGTTAAGTAAAGAATTCCCTGAAGTCCTCTTTTTGCTGTTTGTAAATATATGGCAATCACATTTTCATCTAGATAATCAACGGCAACCTGATGAGCAAGGTTTTTAACATATGAGTCTCTTGAGAGATCTTCACTCGTATCTTCTCC